>JAKIZM010000029.1 GCA_022708025.1 Bacteroidota bacterium
AAATCACCCAAATTAAAACTTAAGTGCTTGTTTTTTATTATGTTAGCAATGCCTCCTGGCAGCGCGTCAGAAGTCAGGAAGTGTATATCTAATAATTCTAAATGCAACAATGATTTTAAGATCTATTGGACTAACACTTCATCGCAATAACGCAGTTCTTACTATTCGAGATTTTAAAATCCAACTATTCAACAAAATAGAAAGTTTGACTGACCTAATTGATACAAGTGCGTTCAACGAAACTGAACTGATTAACCATATTACGGAGTTGGCAAATTATTTTTCAATTTCGATTGGTCAATCCCAAAAAGCTATCAATGTTATTTTGAAATATCATTACCATTTAACTAGAATAAATAATAATGAAATAAAGCGTGCATTGCATTGCCCAATTGATTCTAAAATACTTGCTGTTCTTGAGATAAATAATCTCAGTCTGAACGCGATTGATATTGAAAGATATTTAGAAATACAGAATACAATTAGCCAAAGAATAGAATACCGTGTTGATTTTGATGTCCACTGGGATACTCAACACTTGGAAGCAGAAGGATTATTGTAAAACACTGGCTAACCTGTTCTTCAAGCCGACCGCGTCTTCGATACGGTCGTTTGAACTAAAATAATGGTTGGTTGTCTAAATTTATTTGCTCTTTGAAGTAGTTTACAAAAGAAAATAAAATTAAAAATTATTGGCGTTCGTTTTACAAAGCTGCATTGTTGTTATGGGCGGCGAGTTAAAAACAATGCCGTTAGAACGTACAAACAACATTCTGCTTTTATGCCAAAATATAATTAAAGGAGAATCACATTATGTTTTGTTGGAACTGTGGTAAAGAGAACCCAAATGAATCAAATTATTGTATAAACTGTGGCTCAGATCTCCATTCCAATATCGAGAGAAAAGATGAAGAATCTTCTCGAAATACAACTTACGAAGTACTTATACTTGTTGGTTGGTTTTTATCCGCAAATCAAATAATTTTCTTTTTAACTCAACCAGAAAGCGTTAGAGGATTATCGATTATTGTTGAACTTGGAACTTTCATAATGTCTATAGTTCTAATTAATACTAAAAATAAAACATCTAAAACAAATGGTTGGATTATTCTTTGTATTTGGATATTTATAGAACTCATTGGTTTAATGGCTGGTTTTATGATTGGTTTTATGGATGCCTTAATGCAATAAAATGACAAGTATTTCTAAATATGCGTTCTAACCTCTTTAATAAGTAAAAGTCAATGGGCAGACAAAATTAATAGTGCTCCGGTTCGACACAGTTAAGGCTGGGGTTTTTTAGGGTTTTGAATTTTGTGTTAAGTGTTCTAGATGAATAATTAATTAATTCTGCCTTCGGTTCTTACGAAAACAAAATAAGCACCTTCGGCTAAATATTTGGCAATGCGTTTTACTTGTCGCTGCTGTTCAGGGCGGCGGGTTAGCGGCAACGCCGTTAGACAATATAAAATGGAGATAAAAAGTGAAATTTAATTTGTTGTTTATGTTACTTCTAATATCAATGAAAATTATTGCGTCTGAAAAAAATTCATTAAAAATATGAAGTCAAATATTTTAATTTTTGTTATCATAGTATTCGCTCGTACAACATTCGCTCAGGAATTCTGGGAATATATTGGTCTAGATGGATTTTTTATAGCAAATATTACCCAAGACAATTCAAGCAGACTTTATTCAACGGAATGGCAGGGTTTTGGTGATTCTGTTTTTTTTTCTGATGATCTTGGGAAAACCTGGGACTCTTATGGTGAGATAGATGACAACTACTATGTTAATGTTAGCAGCATATTGATTCTGGATAATAATGATATCCTCATTTCAGGTTGGGGTAATACTGAAAGCGGGTGTATTTATAAATCTACCGATGGCTCAAAAACCTGGGAGCAAAAAAATACAGGTGCATCAATTAACACCTGTACTAAAATTCTGAAAAACTCTGATAGTATTTTTGCAAGCATCTATGATGCAGTCTATTTATCAGATGATGAAGGAGAAAGTTGGTTAAAATTAGGTTCTAGTCCTGATCCTGGGAATGAAATAGTAGATATAGTAAGGTCCGAAGACGGGAAATTATTTGCTGCTACTTTTTCTGAAATATTTAGATCAGTTGATAATGGTTCATCTTGGCAGCTTATTACTAATGGTATTCCTCCTTCTACTGACTTCTTTATGAATCTAACTCTATCAGAAGAAGGCTATATTTATTTGGGAACAAGAAGGTCAGGTATCTACAGAACTAATGATTGGGGAGATAACTGGGAATATATAAGGCATGGCTGGATACGATATGTTACAACAAAATCAGGCGGATATATAATGGCAGGGGCTGAACAGGAAGGCTTAATAATGTCTACTGATTATGGCGATAGCTGGCAGATAGTAAATTCAGGCCTCCCAGGTAGTTTGCCATACACCTCATTTATAAACAGCGTATATTTTGATAAGGATGGATATGCATATTGCAGTGTGCATAATTATGGAATTTACAGAAGTACTATAGCTGTTTCTGTGGAAAAGGAAGAAGAAAATTCTCAATTAAGTTCTTACATTTTATATCAGAATTATCCTAACCCATTCAACTCTGTTACAAATATTATATATCAACTTTCAAAGAGTGGATTAGTTCAGTTGAAAGTTTTCGACCTTCTTGGCAGTGAAGTGGCTATCCTAGTAAACGAGGTAAAATCAGTAGGATCATATGAAGTTAGTTTTGATGCAAGTATTTTACCTTCGGGTGTTTATATATACTCTTTAAGGGTAAATAATTTTGTTCAAAACAACAAAATGACATTGTTGAAGTAAAAACTGTTGCGAAAAATATGGGGCAAGTAGAAATGCTTGCCCTTTTAATTAAAGCTTGTGAGTATAACCCGCTAATAAAGCGGACGCTCTGCTGGAGACGGGTAAACTGTTTTCGCATTTGGCATTTATGTAATTATCGGATGTTGTTAATTGAGCGGCATTGTTATTCTGGGTTGGGTTTAGCAGCAACGTCGTTATACTGCTAAATGTTCATAGTAAAGTTTTATAATTTCTTGCGCCGTGAAGGATGCGGTGAATAAAAATTGTTCTTTCTTCGATGCTATAGAATACGATATAATTTTGAACTATTATGTATCTATAGCCGAAATTTTTAATGTCTTCGTCTTTCGGTATTCTTCCAAGCATCGGATTCTCGGATAATAGTTCAATGTTCTTTTCAATTTTGTCGGCGATTGAATTTGCTGCAATCGGGTTTTCGGCTGCAATGAATGATATTATCTCAGCTAAATCTTCTTCGGCAATTCTAAGTAATCGAATCTGATATTTATCTGTTGGCATTAATAGAATTCCTAATATCATTCATAACTTGCTTGAGTGTTCGACCTTTGTCTCCTTCGGCTTTTTGATTTTGTGCAACGGACAATTTGCTGAGTAAATCAAGTTTTAATTGCAGTTTAGAATAGTGTGCCATAGACATAACAACCAAATCTCCTTCACCATTTTTAGTAATAAAAATTGGTTCGTTTGAGTTGTTAGCAAGTTCTGAAATTTGGTTTGATTTATTTCTCAAATCAGATATTGGTCTGATAATAGGCATTGATAAAATCCTTTTTTAAGTTCGTGTCAAAATTATATCATTATTCTGATAGATGCAATAGAATTATAAAACTCAATATATCCAGTAAATCAAGCGTCTGCTTTAAAGTATGCTGCATTTGGTAAGTTATTGTACTACTCAATCATCATACTTCGATCCTAATTCAAACAAAGTTATTCATAAAACAATAATGAACTTTAGAGGGGAATATTTCTCTGTTATAGAATTATTGACAGAGAACAACAGAAAAATTAAATGCTTCCATATATTTAGGGTTGATTTTCTTGACTGATACCTATAATTTGTGCTCGCAAATTTAAGCGGAAGTGGTGAAATTGGTAGACACGCTATCTTGAGGGGGTAGTGCCTCGTTTGGCTTGCGGGTTCAAGTCCCGCCTTCCGCACAAATCTTAAGTAATTATTAACAAAACAGGAAGGACATTATGAAGAAAAACAGCTTAATATTTATAGTTCTGTTAACATTGGGTTTTTCTTTAGTTGGTATAGCTCAGGAAATGAAACCGGAAGCAGGCAAACTTTATAATGAAGGTAATGCTTTATTGAAAAATGAAAATGTTAATGGTGCCATTGAAAAGTATAACGCTGCATTACAGATTGAAAAAGATTATAGAATTTATTATCAGAAAGGCGTTGCACTAAAAAAAGCTAACAGATTAGAAGAGGCAAAAACAGCTTTTGAAGAAGCATTGAAGCTGAACAGTAATTTTGAAGGCGGATTAAATGCACTTGGCGGTGTTTATTTTTCTATGGGTAATTATTCTGCTGCAATTGAAAATTTTGAAAAGATTTTAAACTCTAATGCCAGTAATGCTGTTAAACAAAAAGTTAAGAAGAATATATCACTTGCTTATGCAAAATTAGGTAACGATTATTTGGCTAGCGGCGATGTTAATAAAGGAATAGAATTTCTGAAAAAGGCTGTTGATAATGATAATTATGATGCTGCATATCTTTCACTTGCAAAAGTTTATTCTGAGTTAGGTAAGTATGATGAATCAATTGAAGCTGCATTGAATGCGCTTAAATATCGTTCAAAAATTACCAAAGGCGGACCTTATTACTATATGGGCATTTCTTATAAAGGTAAAGGCGATATGAATAAAGCTAAAGAAAATTTCAAACTTGCTTCCGCTGATCCAACTTATAAGAAGACTGCTGATTACGAACTTGGTAATATTAAGTAGTCTTGAAATATTTTTTAAACCCTCCTAGTGAGGGTTTTTTTATTTTAAAGATTTATGAAAGAAACAATACAGATAAAAGAACTTAATGAAATTGAGTTGTTAGCTTTACTTTCCGCTAGTTCAGTTCTGAGAAAGAAAAATTATTTCAAAATTATACTTGAACAATTATTAGAAAATAAAACTTCTTCAAAAAAGATTTACGAAGCATTACTGCAAACCTATCTTTTTGCCGGATTTCCTTCCGCTCTCGTTTCGCTTAAAATTTTTCATAATACAGTTAGTAAAGAAAAAGTTTATAAAGGTTTTGACCTGAATAAATATTTAAATCGTGGTAAAAAGAATTGTAAACTTATTTATGCAGATAAATATGAAAAACTACTTAAAAATATAAGATCATTTTCACCTGAAATGGCGGAATGGCTTATTATTGAAGGTTATGGAAAAGTTTTAGGGCGAAAAGGGCTTTCGCTTAAAGAAAGAGAATTATGTATTGTATCAATTCTATCAGCAATGAAATTTGAAGAACAGCTTTATTCCCACATAATAGGTGCAATAAATGTCAAAGTTGAAAAAAAACTAATATTGAAATCCATTGGAAATTTATCCTTAATTAACGCCAAATCATCTGCCAGATTCGGGGAATCAGTTTTTAATCTTTATAGTTCCCGTCAAAAGAAAAAATAATAGTTCTGATAATAACTCCAAACTTTATTAAAGACTTTTTAAGACTTTTCTTTAGAAGATTGCCATATTTCATTTAGTGGCTTGCTTTTATGAAATATTGAGGTTTATATTTGCTCTGAGTTTTAATATTATTTTACGGAAAAACTTAAATCTTATTAGGTTAGTCTAAAGCTCAGTTTACACAAAATTTCAAGGCGAAGGATTAAGTATGCAGAAATTCCTGTTAATTACTCTCATTTCCGCTTTTTTTCAGATATATCCGCAAATATCAGAAAAGTTTGATTTTGCAATGAATGCTTTTCAAAATCAGCAATATGCACAGGCAAACAGGCTTTTTGATGAATTTTTTAATGATTATAAAATCGTTGATGAATTATACGCAACAGCAAAATATTATTCCGCTGAGTCTTTACTAAAGCTCGGCAGAAAAGATGAAGCCGCTATTGGTTTTGAATATATTGTAAATACATTTTATTGGTCAAATTACCGAGATAAAGCTTTATACAATTTAGGACTAATTTATTTTAGTACTGGCAAATATGATTTATCACGGCAGAGATTAAAAAAACTTCTTAACGAATATCCTGAAAGTGATTATTACGGCAACGGATTATATTGGATCGGTGAGTCATATTCGGTTGAAAACAAAACCAAAGAGGCAATTCAATTTCTTGAAGAAGCTGTTGCTGATAAACGGAATAAAAAATTTGCTGATTATTCTTTATATGCATTAGCTAACGCTTATGAACAAATCGGCGATTATGATAATGCTGTTAAATATTATGATCAGTTATTAACATATCATAAAAATTCATCTTTAGCTACTTCAGCACAAATAAGAATCGGTATTTGTTATTTTAAATTAAAAGATTATCAAAGCTCTATTGTTGAATTAAAAAGTCCAAGACTTACAAATCTTTCTGATGATATGTATTCAGAAAGTATTTATCTTTTAGCAACAGCTCATTATAGAGTTAATGAATATCCCGAAGCTGAGCAAAGTTATCAAGAAGTAATGGAAAAATTTCCGTCTTCTGAATATTACCGACCTTCAAAGTATGGACTTGCTTGGTCATATTTTCAGCAAAAAAAATATGAAGATGCTTTCATACAGTTTGATGAACTTTCTGCTGAATCAGATACTATTGGAATTAAATCTTTCTTTTGGAAAGGCGAGTGTAAGAGATATTTAAATAAGTTAAACGAAGCGAATAGTATTTATAAAGAATTTTTAGAAATATATCCAAATGATAAACTTGCTGAAGAAGCAAAATATCAGCTTGGTGTAGTTTATTTTAATACCAACAATACTGATCTGGCTATACGCTATTTAATTTCAGCTAATTCATCTGATAATGATTTAATTAAAGCAAAATCATTTGCAATGCTTGGTGAAATTGAATTAAGTAAAAGAGATTATAAGGCAGCTAAGAATTATTTTCAGTTAGTATTAGATAATGTGAATAACGAAAAATCGGTTTATAACCGTGCATTACTTGGCATTGGTATAGCAGAGTATCATCTAAACGATAATAAAGGTTCATTAAAGCATCTGACTCAATTAGATAAATCTGATCCTTCTTTCGAGACGCAAAAGTTAAATTTCTTTCTTGCAGAAAATTACTTCACTTTAAATAACTATAGAGAAGCTTTAAATAGATATAATTATTCAATGGGTAATGATCCTGAAATTAATTTGGAAACAATCTACGGAAAAGCATATTGTTATTTTAACAGCGGCGACTATGAAAATGCAGCAATTCAGTTTTTGGATTTTACAAAAAAATATAAAGATGATAAAAGATATTCTGATGCAAGATTAAGATTGGCTGATAGTTATTTCGGAAGCAAAAATTATTCGGCTGCCAGTAAAATATATGAAGATCTTTTCAGCTCCGATGCACTTTTGAATATTAATCCTTATGTAAGATATCAATATGCTCAGGCTTTGTATAAATCCGGTAAAACTATGGATGCAATAAATGAGTTTAAAAATATCCAGGAAAAATTTCCGGATTCCGAATATGCTGAAGTTTCATTATTTACTATTGGCTGGATTTATTTTCAACAAAGGAATTATTCTCAATCAATTGCACAATACAATAATGTTATTTTAAAATATCCGGATACTAAGCTGAAACCGGTTATTTATTACTCAATCGGCGATGCACAATTCAATCAAGGGAAATATGATTCTGCAATTGTTAATTACGAAAAAGTATTAGCACAATATCCGTCATCTCAGTATGTGTTTGATGCAGTAAATGGTATTCAATACAGTTATGTTGCAAAAGGAAATCCGGAAAAAGCAATATCATTCCTTGGCGAATTTGTTTCTAAAAATCCCGGATTGTCTTATTCAGATCAGTTGTTGTTTAAGAAAGGTGAAATTTATTACAGCTTAAGACAATATGATAAAGCAAAATCAGAGTACAAAAATTTTACTTCTGCATATCCGAATAGTAATCTTATTCCTGATGCATATTATTGGATTGGTAAAAGCGCACGGAATTTAGGACAAGGGGAAGAAGCAATTTTTAATTTTGATAAAGTTGTAAACAGTTATCAATCATCTGAATTAGCATCTGCTTCCATTCTTGAGATTGGAAATATTTATCGAGCTGCAAAAAATTATCAATCAGCAATCAACATTTATGATAAAGGTATTAATCAGCTTAAAAAATCAAATAAGGTCCCAGAATTTCAATATAATAAAGGGATGACGTATTTAGAGATGTCTAAATATCAGGAAGCTTATTCAGTTTTTGAAGAAGTTGTGATGTATTATCCGGAAACTGTTTTCGGAGATAAATCAAAATTTGAACTGGCATTGATTGATATTGCCGGCGGCAGATTTAGTAACGCAGATGGATATCTTATTGCACTGGCAGAAAACAGAACTGATGAATTAGGTGCAAAATCTCAATACTATCTTGGTCAGTCACTTTATGATCAGAAAAAATATAATGATGCTATAACTGCTTTGGTAAGAGTAAGAACAGTTTTCTCTAGATATGAAGAGTGGTTAATGCGCTCATATTTATTGAGCGGTGATTGTTATGTAAAACTTAATGATAAACGAAACGCTGCTGAAATGTACAGAGCAGTTTTATCAAAATACCGCGGCACACCTATCGGTGATGAAGCAGCACAAAAGTTAAGGAAGGTACAATGAAATTATTAATATCTCTGATAATATCTTTTGCAGCTATTGTTTCATTTCCTCAGGATGATAAAACTAAAAATCCTGAAGTTGAGCTTCCTGATTTTGTAATAACAGGCAGAAGTCAGCTTAATATTAAAAAAATTGATAAGATTAAACCGGATTTCATTTCTTCAGTTAATGAAGAATTTATAAGACCTTCTTATTCACCCGAAGAATTAGAGATAGGTAGTTTTTCCAATCCTCTTAAAAGCGATATGAGCTTCCTGGATGATGTATCTTTCTACAGAGGTAATCTGTCCGCTGGTATTGGAATTTATACTATTCCAACTGTTGCAGGTAATTATGCATATCCTTTTAAAAACGGAATTATTGAAGGGATGTTTAACGGTAATTATACTAGAGCATACGAAGATAATACTGACAGATATAAAACAAGATTTGGTTTTAATCTTACATATTGGTCGGATATAAATGGTGAAGTTTTTCCTGGAACTCAGTTTTCTCTTAACGGTAACTATGGGACAACGAGCTTTAAGTTCTTCGCTTCTGATAGTCCTGAAGAAAGAAGGAGTTTGAATTACGGTAAGGTAGAAGCATCAGTTAAGAATGACTTCGGAAAGTACTTTTTATTCGGTGTTAAGTTTAATGATAATGTTACAAATATTACTCAGGAAGTATTCAGCGAACAAAACCTGAAATTAAAAGCAGAAGCATTAGCTAAATTTTCAGCGTTTAATCTGGAAACAACACTTGATTATCAGAACCATATAATCAAAAATAACGTAAGTAATAGTTCAGGAGATAATTTTTTCCAGATCAGACCGGCTGCAGGATTGAATTTTACTAAACTGATTAAAGGCAGTATAGGCTGGACTTTTTCAACAACAGCAGGAAATATTTATAATGCAATTTATGCTTCGGTGGCAATGAAGATAAACAAAGATATTACACTGTTTGGTGAGTATGCTCCATCTGCTCAATTTGAGAGTCCGGGAGATTATTTAAGAAGGAATCATTATTTCCGGGTTGACAGCATCGGAAGTATTTACTGGAAAAAAAGCAATGCTCTTACAGCGTCTGTTAAATATGAGTTTGACAAGTATTTTCAGATAGATGGCGGATTAAAATATTTTACTTCTGAAAATTTTCCTTATTTCACTCCTTCGACTGATTCGGGTAAATTTGATTTGAAATATGCTGATATGAAAAGCATAAGTCCGTTTGCAGACTTTTTGTTTTATCTCGGACCTTACGGCGAATTCTACAGTTCAGTTGAATTATCGGATATCAGAGATACTGAGGGAAATCAGATTCCTTATCAGTCTGCGTTGAAAATAAATGCACTTTACAGTTACAATTTTTCTAATGGATTAAGTTCGAGTATTAAATTAGATTATCAATCAAAAAGATATTCGGATTTGAAGAATGAAATCTCTCTTGGCGATTATGTTGATTTGGGTTTATCGTTTATATATTCTTTTCAGCCGAATCTTGATTTAACTTTAGATATTAATAATCTTCTAAATCAAAAAAACTATTTTTGGAATGGCTATCGCGAAATTCCGTTAAATATTATTTTTGGAATCAATTATCGGTTATAAAAAATCTTAAAATGACTAAAGCAGAGTTAATAAGAAAATTTTCAAAAAGTTCCGGTATCCCTGATCAGGATGCGAAGATATTTTTTGAACTTTTATTGAAGAGAATTTCTTCTGCCACAAAGATCGGTCAGTCATTATTCTTGAATGGCTATGGATACTTCAATTTAATTAAAGGAAGTATAAAAAAACCTGTATTCACTTATGAAGAAAACGAAGCAGCCGAAGAGGAAATTGATCTTATATTATTTTCTGAAGAAAGTGATCTTAAAAATTCCGATACAAAGGGATTGGTCTTTAGTATTCCTTTAGCTGATGACGATGACTTCCATCCGATTGATGCAGCCTTTAGTCTTAGCATTGGTAAGCCTTTAATACCTTTAAGGGGTGTTCCTTTTGATGATATTTATATTCCTACTTCAGGATATGAATACAGAAGACTTATTGAATCAAAAGTTGATAAGATTATGTCTACTGCAGCTATCAGTGAATTGGAAGAGAACTTTCCGGTGCTTGTAATTGATGCAAGATCTTATAACTCAAATCAGGTTCAGCTAAAGTGGACTGAAAGTATTGATACTGAAATATCTGATGAAAAATTATCAGAAGAATTACCTGAACAGAAAACTGAGTTAAGTGAATATGAAAAACAAACTCAGGAAATCAGAAACATCGCCTGGGATTTTGGCGAAGACCTGTCGCAGCAGATTGAAGCTGAATCCATACTTGATATTGCTGATGAAAAAATTAATTTCGATTTGAATCAAAAGAAGAATGAAATTACTTCTGACGAAATAAAACAAGAAGAGTTTACTGAAGAGAAAACGGAAACGATTTTAGAAGAAAACTTTGTTGAAATTGATGAAGCTGAGCTTACAGAACCCGTTGAAATATCTTTATCAGATAGCATAAGCACTGATTCATCTCAAAAACTGGATGAGTTATTGAATTTTGAAGATAGCAGTGAAGAAATTAAAAATGCAGAACAGGATATTATTTTCCATGGATCATCAGAAATCGAATTAATTCAATCAGATATTTCAGAAAATGATGATGAATTACACATTGATGAAATACAAATAGATGAAGCGCCTGAACAAACAATAGAAATAATTGAAACTCAGGATACTGATGAAGATAAACAATTCTGGGAAAGCACTTCAAAATATTTTGAGACTTATAAACCCAGTAAAGAATTGGGTGAAGAAGAAAATGAAGAAACAATAATTTCACCTGATACAGGACCAATGGCTGTAACCAATGATTATTCTGGAGAAATTACTGAAGACAATTATTCAAAGTTTACTGAAACAGAAGATGAGAGAGTTAATGAGGCACAGCCTGAAACTGATGAAGCAGTTTTATCAGATGTTGAGGCAGAAAATAAAAAGAAAGAAATCGTTCTGGAACAAACAGAACAAAGTGCTGAAATTTATGAACCGATAGAAAAGAAAAACTATCTTCCGTTTATCATTTTCCCTTTGATTGTAATAGTGTTGTCATTAGCTCTTTATTGGTATCTTGAATATTTTCAAAAGAAAGAAATGCCGGTAAAAAATGTAAATATAAGTCTTAACACAGCTAATACTACCGTTATAAAAAGAGATTATGATGTTCCTGTAACAATTCCTTATTCTGTGCAAACTGAAGGAAATGTTTTAAGTGAAAGCACAGTTGCACCTGAAGAAATAAAAAAGGAAGAGGTTAAAAAAGAAGATGTGGTTGTAAATGAAAAGGTTGAAAAACAGCCTGAAACAAAAATTGAAAAGAAAGAAATTAAGTCGGAACCACCTGTAAAAATTCCGGAAACAAAACCATTTACACCAACTACTGCTTTAACCAATACTAAAGCTTTAAATGTTGGAAACAATATATTTAAATATGGAGACCATTATGTAGTTCAGGTTGCGTCTTTCAGGTCAAGTTCAATTTCTGAAAATGAAGCAGGTAAATACAGGAACAAAGGTTACAATGCTTTTGTAGAAACAGCTGAAATTCCGGAACGTGGTACCTGGTACAGAGTTAGAATTGGAAATTTTGCTACAAAAGAGGAAGCTCAGAATTTTATTAACAAAAATATAAGACCATAAATTTATTGAAGGAATAATATGAACCTATTTGATATTTTTCTAAAAGGCGGAATAATAATGTGGCCGATTCTTCTTAGTTCAATCATCGGTCTGGCAGTTTCAATCGATCGCTTTTTAATGTTGAGAAAAGCTAAAATTAATGTACCGGCTTTTATGGTAAGGATTCGCGGATTTATCAAGAAGAAAGATATATCAGGCGCAATCAGTTATTGTATCGAAGAAAAATCGCCGGTTGCAAATATTGTACGAAAAGGTTTAAACAAATACAGATACGGACACGATAGGGTAAAAGATGCAATAGAAAATGCAGGCAGTCAGGAAATCAGTAAATTAGAAAAAGGACTTTCTGTTCTCGCATCAGTTGCCGGTATTGCTCCATTGTTAGGATTTTTGGGAACTGTTACAGGAATGATTCAGGCTTTTATGACAATTGAAGAATTAGCCGGTGCAGCAAATCCAAGTGATCTAGCAGGAGGAATTTGGGAAGCACTGATTACAACTGCTTTTGGATTGATAATAGGAATTCCAGCACTTGCACTTTACAATTATTTTTTAGGTGCAGTAAAGAAACTTGTTGGAGAAATGGAAACAGTTGCAAACGATGTTATAGATGTTATTCAGGATGACGGAAGAAGCGATGCTGATATTGATGATGATGTAGAAATGGAATTATAGGTAATAAGATGAAATTTAAATTATCTAAAGAACCGTTAAGCATTTTTGCTTATTCATCTTTAACAGATATTGTGATGCTGCTGCTGATATTTTTCTTATTAACATCACATTTTGTTATACAAACCGGAGTTAAAGTTAAATTGCCCGGTTCAAAGATGAATGAAAGATCTCAGCCATCTCAGATGATTGTTACATTAACCGCTGCTGGTGCAGTGTTTGCAGGCGAAGAGGAAATTAATATTGATCAGTTATCTGCTAAGCTGAATGAGTTAAAAGCAAAAACAAATGAAGATAATCTGGTTATTCGTGCGGATAAAACTGTATCAATCGATCTTGTTATTAAAGTTATTGATGCGGCAAAAATCTCTAATATAGAAAAGTTTACAATAGAAACTGAAAAAGAGAATCTATAAAAATGGAAATATCAATTAGAAATATTAACAGGTTTTCCTATTCTGCTTCGATAGGATTTCACATAATCCTTTTTCTGATTTTATTGCTGGTTAACGTTTCATTTGAATATCAGCCGAAAGATTATGTTGAGTTATCTTTTGGTATTACAGGCGGAACAGGATCATCCGGAACTGAAGGCGTTGCATTTGATGATAGACTTGAAAAAGCCGAATTACAGAAACAAGAAACTACCAAAGATAAAAATCTTGAAGTAAAGGAAGTGGAACTTCCTAAAGCGAAGAATACTGATGTTTCTGATGTAAGCCCTGCAAAAAAAGATAAAGAGGTTAAGAAAGAGACCACCAGCCAAACAGAAGAAAGAACAAGCAATAATCCGCCCGGAGATAAAAAGGGAAATTTAAATCAGGGGACAGGTGATTTTGGTTTCCATTTTGAAGGCGGTGGTTTAGGAACACGAAAAATTTATAGTTATGTTATTCCAACATATCCCGAAGGTGTTAATAAAGAAATTGATATCAGATTAAAGTTTACAATTAAACCTGATGGAACTGTGGGTTCGATATTTTTATTAACAAAAGCAGATACCAGACTTGAGAATGCTGCTATTAATTCTTTATGGCAATGGAGATTTGAAGAACTATCACCGAATCAAGCACAGGTCGATCAGACAGCAATTATTGTTTTCCCTTATCGCTTGCAGTAGGTTCTTCTTTGTAATAAAATTTATAAAAGAAAAATTCGATTAATGTAAGTAATGTCAGAGAAAAAGTGTCTCTGTCAAATTGGATACCCAATCCTTTCTGCTCCATAATTAATTTTGCTATCATTCCTGTTATTGACCAGCCAACAGCAAAGAAAATTCCGATAAAAGCCAGATTTTGAAAACCGGATGTGAGATTATCATCCTGCCATTTTTTAGTGAAGATTACAAGAGCAAAAATAAGATGGCAGAAGAAAATAAATGCAGTTATCATATAAGCTATTATTCCTCTCTGAATTTTCTGTTAGCCAGACTCATACCAAAAACACCGCCGATTAATCCAAAAATTGTATTTATAATAAAATAACTAGATAATATCATAAATAAATAGATTGAAGAAAATCCTGTTTTTTCAATATCGTTAGCAGCATTTTTAAGCATTTCCAAAGAATCATCAAACAACGGTCCCAGATTCCATTGCCGCATAATAATCTCTGATTGAGGTAATGTTTGAACAAAATCGTTGGATCTGGTTATATAAGTTATTAGAATCTCAAAAATTGTTATAAAAATTGTTGCAGTAAGTCCGGTAAGAAAGCCAAATCCGAGAGATTTGTTGAGTAAAATTCTTTCATTTGATTTAGAAATCTTTTGATCGAGTAAAATGCTGAATGCTGCTGCACCAGGTACAAGTAAACAACAACTGAAATTTTTTATTCCCGGAATAGTTGAAAGAACTGCAGCACCAAATCCGGAGACAATTGCCGGTAAATATTTTTTAAAATTCATTGATTCTTTTTTTGTAAAAGTAAATTTTCAATTGCACTTAAAATATATAGAAATACGATTGAACCGAAAAACAAGCCCGTAATTGACGAGATTATTTTATTGTAATTATAAATGTTAATCGTTGTAAATAAAACATCTGCCATTAAAGGTAATGTAAATAAAACAAGTAATTTTGTTTTAATCTTCAAAGGGCGATTAATAAAAATAACGATAAATGAAGTTAAGGCTGTCCCCAAATATATTCCGCTGCATCTTGCACAAACCAAGAAAAAAATATTGCTGCAAGAAAAAGATTTATTTATATCCTGATGACAAACTACTGAATAGAATTGTTTTTGAAATGGATATACTGCTTTAAATATATCATAATCAAAACAGGGGGAAACAATTCCGGTTAACCAAATAACAGATGATACAAATAAAAATAATTTAAGTAATATTAATTTTATTTGAATAGATGACTTCAATATGTGTTAATCAACTTTGGAGAAAACCAATATATTTTTATCAGTTAGTATATAGAGCTTACCGTTTAAGATTAATGCTGAACTGATGTTTAAGTCTTTAACAGAATAATCCAGATTAAGTGTTATTATTTTCCCATCCCGTTGTTTTAAGCTGGAATAAAAAACATTGTTATCAAAATCTGTTATTACTAATTCATTGAATATAATTCTAATTGATTGCAGCTTTTTATCAAATTGTAATCTGGTAATGCCATTACCAAAATTATCAAAGATTACTACTTCGTTGTTATCAATTACATAAATAAGATTTGCTGAGCTTATTGCTAATTGAAGCGGATCTGATAATTGATATTTCCCGGCATCGATTCCTCCAAAATTCTGGAAAAAATTTCCGTAGATATCAAATTTAATCACTCTTCTGTTATCAGTGTCAATAAGATATAAATCCCCTTGATTTGAAACCGCAACACTTGATGGGTAACCAAATTGTTCTTCTGAGTTGCTGCTTTCTTTCTTATTAAAAGATGAAAGATAATTTAAATTCTTATCTAATCTTTTAATTGAATTATTATTCTTATCGGCGACATAAACAGATAAAGGATCTGCAAACACATCAGCCGGATCGTCAAATGAATCATCAGTCCAGCCATATCCGCCTAATGTTTTTAAGATATTACCTAAAGTATCGAGCAGAATAATTTCATCATCACCTTTATCGCAGACATAAATCAATCCATTGGCAGTTATATAAAAAGAAACTGCGTTATTAAAATCACCATAAGAATCAACAAACTCAAACTTTTGAGCTAATGCAAAAGAGCTAATAAAAAATAGTGATATAAATATTTTTATCATTTCAATAATATTATTGATTAACAGATACAAATTAAAGTAACATTTCAGTCATTCTCAAGGAAAAAAGCTTTGATTCTTGCTGGTCAATTTGATATACAAACTATTTGTTAGGCTCTGATTAAAATCTATAAAGAAGTACCTGAAATAAATTATATAGTTATAAAATCAAATAATTATTGCGAATACCGTTTAGTTGGTTTAATTTTGAGAGTAAGTTAATTAAAATGAAAATAATGATTACTAAAATTTTATTTATTTGCTTTTTAATTATTTCTATTACTTTCTCTAGACAAAATACTTCCTTCACAATATCTGAAAAGACTCAAACTCGAATTAATATTAATAATTACAAAGAAAAAATTTTTTTAAAGTTTATAAAGAATAATACTGATAGATTAAGTTTTGAGATTTCAGAAATATATGATTTCGAAAAACCCTTAAATAATAAAGTAAATTCAATCAAGGAGATAAATGGGACTGATACTGGATTATCAGTTAAAGATATTTTCAGTTATTTATCAGGATTTCTCTTATTGTGGATTAGTTGGCTTCAATATAAATTTAATAAATTTATGTCCAGATTTAATTTATATGATAAAAAATTTAATGTTTATAAAGACACTAATGAGTTCTTAAAAAAGCTACTTTTCGGGAGTGTTGAAATTTCTGATTGTATTGATTTTGTAAATAAAGTCAGTGTAGCAAAGTTCATTTTTAATGATAAAGTAAATAATTTGTTGAATGAAATTCTGGAGAAAGGTTACAAGATTGCCTCTATCAATAATGATTTAAAAACTTATAATAGTATCGAACCTGATTCTCGTGAGTTTATGATAAGGAAACAAAAGATGCAAGAGAAATCTGCTTTAATAATTGATTCAATAAAATTCAGAGACAATTTAGATGAAATATTCAAAGATACATTAAAAATAAGTAATTAAGTTTTGCATATCATATTAATTCATTGATAAATAATCTTGGATAGGGAAACATAAATAGATAATGATTTTACAACTAAAGAAACGAAAAAAACAAAAGTATTTAGTAAATGGGTTATTCTTCATTCTATCAATTTTTTATTCGCTTTTTTTTGGTATGCTTATCTTGATCCTTTAAACGATACAGGCATCAAGATGGCTAATACATCGGGAGCATTGTGGGCAGCATTAGCAGGATTTATTGTTTTAATGTTTTTCCCATGGTTGATTTCTTCAGTACACCGTCTTTGGAAAAAGAAACCTTCATCTTCATCTCATTTTGCAATTTATTATGTAATTCTATTTCTATGGTTCATTGTCATTATATCTAGGAGTATAATGTTGCATACTTCGCTAGATCTAAATTTCTGGTCAAAATTTGAAAGTAATAATCGGTTTTCAATATTTATGACAGCAGTTTTCTTTCTACTTGTATTTTATGTTTTCAGATATCTAGTCATAAAAGCAAATAAAATTAAACCAACCAAATCAATTGTTGCTCCTAATCCTATTAGTATTGATAAAGATTTTATTATCCGTATACGAAGGAGAAAAAGAAAATTATATTATATATTAGGCATCATATTTATAATTATCGTAATATATCTTTTAATTACTTAATTACAGAATATTTTTTATAGAATAGAAATATTATTTATAGGAAGAATTAATGCAAAAATTTTGCAAAAATCATCCTCATAAAGCAGCAACAAACATTTGTCATAGCTGTGGCAATTACTTTTGTAACGATTGCTTGAACAAACATAATGAAAATTATTATTGTAACGATGATAATTGTTATAAAAAATATATTGAAGAAGTTGGCATTACCAATCCACAGAAGATAAAAAAAAGCTCAAAAATTGTTTCCATTGTAGTCTCAATGATTGTTATAACTATTATTAGTTTAATAGTCAAACAATTCACAAGTAATTTATTTAAATCTTCTGAAGTTATTTCCGGATCTGCTATTGATAAACAACTTTTAAAAATTGCTAGTGAAATTAATGAAAGTTGCCCATTGATGGTTGATTCGGGAACGAGGCTTGATAATACAGGTTATGCAAATAAAACCATATTCTATAATTATACAATGATTAAATATACTATTGATGAAATTGATTTAAATTATTTTGGATCTAAAATCAAACCATTTATATTGAATAGTATAAAAACCAGCCCTGAGATGAAGTATTTAAGAGAAAAAAAAGTGACTTTTGTTTATAATTATAAAGACCGAACAGGCAGGCACTTAATATCTTTTAGATTTTCTCCTAAAGAATATAACGAATGATTTATGTTTATTAAAAACAATCAACCTTAAAAAAAGGATTGTATTAAATTTGTAATTGAACATTTTATTCATACAAAAATAAAATATACTTATTATAAGAATACCTAAAGAAACATTGCTAATTATAGGGTCTTATGATATTACACTCTTTTTAGTTATTATTTCTTCCTTTTCGTTGATCAATTTAGATTGCATTAATAGGCTTGAATAGATATATTTGTTCTCACAAAAACGATGAAAAATCTCATTGTCCCGTGGTGTAATTGGCAACACGTCTGACTCTGGATCAGAAGAGTTCAGGTTCGACCCCTGACGGGACAACTCTAAATTTAACGATGAATAATTAGAAATTAACGGGTATGGATTTATCCGTTAATTTTTTTTTCTTGTTTTAGATATATACTGGCGCGTTCGTCTAGTGGCTTAGGACACCGCCCTCTCAAGGCGGGGATCACGGGTTCTCCCAAAGGGATTCCTTCGGAAGAATCCCGTACGGAAATAAATTCAATAGATATGTTTTATACATATATTCTAAAAAGTGAAAAGAATGGCAGTTACTATTATGGTTCTACTCAGGATATTGAACAACGATTAAGGAACCATAATTCAGGTAAGGTAAGATATACGAAAGGTTATATGCCATATAAGGTTCATTACTTTGAAGTTTATCAAACTCGAAAAGAATCGATTCAACGTGAAAAATTTTTTAAAACAATTGATGGTTATAACTGGCTGAAGCTTCAGAAGATTATATAGTGATTTAGTAATTAGAGATTTTGTATTATATACTGGCGCGTTCGTCTAGTGGCTTAGGACGCCGCCCTCTCAAGGCGGAGATCACGGGTTCTCCCAAAGGGATTCCTTCGGAAAAATCCCGTGCGGGAATAAATTGAATAGATATGTTTTATACATATATTCTAAAAAGTAAAAAGGATGGCAGCTATTATTATGGTTCTACTCAGGATATTGAACAACGATTAAGGAACCATAATTCAGGCAAGGTAAGATATACGAAAGGTCATATGCCATATAAGGTTCATTACTTTGAAGTATATCAAACTCGAAAAGAATCGATGCGACGTGAAAAATTTTTTAAAACAATTGATGGTTATAACTGGCTGAAGCTTCAGAAGATTATATAGTGATTTAATAATTAGAGATTTTATATTATACGCTGGCGCGTTCGTCTAGTGGCTTAGGACACCGCCCTCTCAAGGCGGGGATCACGGGTTCGAATCCCGTACGCGCTACAAGATTTTTTTAATTGAAATCATTTAATCTGAGTTTTCTGTTTTCTGTATTATGAAACGATTTGAAAAACATATTTTTGTGTGTGAAAATTCTAGACCGCCTGGACATCCAAAAGGATGCTGTGCTGAAAAGGGAAGTCCTGAAATCAGAGAATTATTTAAATCAAGATTGAAAGAATTAGGTCTGAATACAAAAGTAAGGGCTAACAGCTGCGGCTGTCTTGATGCCTGTGAATTTGGACCTTCAATTGTTATTTATCCGGAACAAGTCTGGTATGGAGGAGTAAAGAAAGAAGATGTTGAAGAGATTATTCAGTCACATATAATTAATGATGTTCCTGTAAAAAGATTATTTATCAATCATCCTCTGTACAATTTAGATAGTGAGACAAACAAATAAAAATCTTGCGGTAAAGATTTTCGATATTCTGAAAAAAGAATATCCGAAAGTTAAACCAGCCCTGGAGTTTTCAAATCCATTTGAATTACTTATTGCAACTATTCTATCAGCACAATGCACTGATGAAAGAGTTAATATTGTAACCAAACCTTTATTTAAAAAATATAAAACACCGGCTGATTTTGTTAAACTGACCAATGAGCAATTGGAAAAAGAAATTTATTCAACAGGATTTTATAAACAAAAAGCTAAAAGCATTCTTGCTTGTTGCAATACATTGATTGAAAATCATAAAGGCAAGGTTCCATCTGATTTTGATGAACTCGTTAAATTACCGGGAGTCGGGAGAAAAACTGCTTCTGTTGTTGCAGGAAATGCATTCGGTATTCCTGCTATTGCTGTTGATACTCACGTTAAAAGGTTATCGAATTTACTGGGTTTTGTAAATACTCAGAATCCGGATAAAATAGAATTTGAGTTAAAGGTATTATTGCCAAAATCTTACTGGGTAAAATCATCACATTTACTTGCTGCGCACGGAAGAAAAATCTGTATTGCAAACAGACCTAAATGTGATCATTGTGTAATTTCAGATTTGTGTCCGAGTTACAGACCCGAAAAAACAAATAAGAAGTAATGATGGATATACATACAAACAGAGAATACTGCTTAAATATTTTAAATGAATACACAAAAAGTGAAAGCTTACTAAAGCATGCTTTTGCTGTGGAAAGCTGTGTAAGAGCTTATGCAGAAAAATTTGGTGAAGATGTAGAGTATTGGGGCAATGTAGCTTTACTGCATGACTTTGATTATGAAAAATATCCTTCTTTAACAGAACATCCATTTAAGGGCGCAGAAATTTTAAAAGAAAAAGGATTTGAAGATAATTTTATTAAATCTATTCTATCTCACGCAGATTACAGCGGTGAAGTGAGAGATACTCTGTTAAAAAAAGTTCTTTATGCCTGTGATGAATTAGCAGGATTTATTACTGCTGTTACTTATGTGCGTCCTTCAAAATCTATTGATGAAGTTGAAGTATCTTCGGTTAAAAAGAAAATGAAGGATAAAGCGTTTGCTAAGGCAGTTAATCGTGAAGAGATTATCAAAGGTGCTGAAATTCTGAATATTCCATTAGATGAGCATATTAAATTCTGTATTGAAGCAATGAAGAAAAACAAGGCAGCTTTAGGTTTATAGATTCTTGCTTAAGTTATTGGAAAACCGTATGGTTTTGGTTAAACCCTGTAATATTTAAAATTATTTAACTTGCAATAAGTCAATTATTATCAAAATAAAGAAAACGTAACCAATATAAAGACTTGACTATTTGATAAATAGATACCATTTTTGTTCAAAAATTCGGAGAAACTTTAGAGATTTTTGCTACAAGACTAATAAAACCAGATTAGATTATATTTTAGTTTATTTAATTATAAAACTTATTATTAATGAAAAGCAAAATCTCAACAATTCTTTTTCTCATTTTTATATCCTTTATTTATCCCCAAAGTGATTTAAAAGTAATAAATAGTGATTATAACTCATTAACTGTTGAGTATTCTCCATTTTATACTGATACTTCACTGATATTGTTGGAAGGTCAGCAATACAGAAATATTGAATTACTTTTTGGAACAATTAAAAATGCTGAAGAATTTGGCTTTCCAATGATAATGGAGCGCAGATTGAGTGTTGGTGTTCCGTCGGAATTTGGCAACACAATTGAGATTATTTCTTTTGCATATAAAGAACTTACAGGTAATCTTATCCCTGTTCCGACTCCGGTTTTTGATACTCTTTCGATTTCAAACCAATATAAACAAAGCTCAGAATATTTAGCTTACAAATCGCCTGAAGATATTGTTGAATTTGGTGACTTTGGGATGATAAGAGAAATCGCTTCTCAAACCATTAGTATTAATCCGATCAGATTTGATCCGCTGGAAAGAAAGATAAGACTTTATACCAAAATTTTGTTCAGGATAAATTTTTCTAAAAATGCAATTGTATCTTCCATTCCTGCGGGAGATTTTCTTGATGGCGTTATTCTTAATTATGATGTTGCTAAATATTGGAATCAGAAAGCAATTAAACAGAGCTTGAATAAAAAGACTATTGTAAATTCAGTTTTATCAACCGGTAAATGGGTAAGATTTGAAACTGAAACTGAAGGAATTTACAAAATTGGAAAAAATGAATTATCCTTATATGGAATTGATGCTAATACGGTTGATCCAAGAACGATAAAAATTTACAATAATTCAGGTAAAGCATTACCCGAATTGAACACGGCACCGAGACCAGAAGATTTAAATGAAAATGCAATACTTGTTGTTGGTGAAGAAGACGGAAGATTTGATGACGGAGATTATATCCTGTTTTATGGAAGAGGAAATAGTTTTTGGGATATTGATTCGGACAATACTTCAATTAAAAGATTTTTTAATCCGTACTCTTCCCAAAATTATTATTGGATAACTTCAGGCGGTCAGAACGGTAAACGAATTCAATATAAACCTGAAATAAATGGTACTGCTGTTAGTACTCAAACTTCAACAGTTGCTTTTGCAGATTGGGAAGTTGATCGGATTAATATAGGTAAAACCGGAAGGCAGTCTTTAGGAGATAATTTTTCACCTTCAGTATTAACCCGCTCATATATGAATAATCTTGATGGAAGAATTGATACGGTTCAAATAAAATATAATTTCAGATTTGTTGTTGCTGCACCTTCTTCAATGAATGTAAAAATATCAGAAAATGGGTCACCGATTTTTCAACAAAATCTTGCTGGTTACACCGGATTGTATAGAGTTGGGAATGAACATGTCTTTAATGCAACATATAATAATCCGTTGCCTCAGAACAGAAGCATCCTGACAGTAAATGTAACTCCATCAACAGTTTCAACTATTGCATATCTGGATTACTTTACAATTGAGTATCAAAAAGAACTGAAAGCATTTTCGGATAATCTTTTATTTTTTTCTAATATGAATAGCGGGATAATCGAATATAAACTAAATGGATTTACCTCATCAAACATAAAAGTTTTTGATATAACTGATTATGATAATGTTAAGCTTGTTAATACACAGCTAAGCGGAGGTGAATGCTGGTTTAAGATGGAAGAATCAAATATTAAAAGATCAAAATACTTTGCTGTTGGAAGTGATATATTTAAAACTCCGGTTAAACCAATTGAAATGCAAAATTCCAACCTGCATGGTGAAGAAACAGGTGCAAAGTTTATAATCATTACTCACAAGAGTTTTAGAGAAGCTGCAAATAAATTAAAGAACTATCGGGAAACTCAGGCAACAGTTCCAATTTCTACATATGTAGCTGATATAGATGAAATCTATAATGAGTTTTCGGGCGGAGTGCTTGATCCGACTGCTGTGAGAGATTATATAAAATATGCTTTTGATAATTGGCAAATAAAACCTGAATATATTTTGCTTTTCGGAAAAGGTACTTATGATTATAAAAACCTTGAAGGATATTCTGACAATTTTATACCTACCTGGCAAACTGTTCAATCAAATATTTATATTGATGGCGGTGATTCATATACCACAGATGATTATTTCGTACGTGTTGCAGGAGTAGATAATATAGTTGATTTGGCTCTTGGTAGAATAACCTGTTCTACTCCGACAGAAGCTAATAACATCGTTAATAAAATTATCAATTATGAACAAGGCAGCGAAAAAGGGCTGTGGAGAAATCTGATAACTTTAGTAGCTGACGATGGGTTAAAATCAGATGGCAGCTATGAAGGACCTGAACATACCAGACCGTGTGAGAACCTTGCTAATATATACTTCCCCGGTTCTTTTAACTTTAATAAAATTTACAGCGCTGCATATCCGGATGTAATAACAGGGCAGGGAAGAAGAAAACCAGAGGTTAATAGAGCAATAATAGAAGCGATTAACAATGGCACTCTGTTTCTTAACTATATTGGGCATGGCAGTCCGGAACTATGGGCGCACGAAGTTATCTTTGAAAAAAGTGTTGTTCTGCCTCAATTGCATAATGATAAATATTTTTTCTTAAGCGCAGCAACTTGTGATTTTGGATATTTTGATATTCCAAATTATCAAAGCTCTGCAGAAGCATTATTGTTATTACCAAATTCCGGTGCAATTGCTGCATATTCTGCTAACAGAGTTGTTTGGTCATCACAAAATCATGATTTGAACTATAAGTTTGTTGAGAATTTGTTCAAATCTCCAAGAGATACTTTAAATCTTTCTAGTCCGATTGGTAAGGCATCGTTTGAATACAAGAAAGAACATTATACGGTAAACGATCAAAAATATAATATTTTAGGCGATCCAACATTAAGGTTGCATATTCCTCAATATAAAGCTTCAGTTGATTCAATCAATGGGCAAAATCTTGCTGTTGATGTTCAGATTAAAGCTTTAAGTAAAACAAGAATTGAAGGGACAATTTTAAAACCAGATGATACACCCTGGACGGAATATAACGGTGAAGGGGTATTAACTGTACTTGATTCTGAGCGAAAAGTATTTCTCTCACAAATTAATTACAATGTTAACATTCCGGGCGGGGTTATTTTTAATGGCAGAGTTTCTATAACCAATGGAAAATTCTCTGAAGAGTTTGTTGTACCAAAAGACATCTCTTACGAAAACAAAAACGGCAAAGTTATTTTCTACTTCTTAAATAATGAATCTGATGGAATTGGTTATACAAATAAAGTAATTATTGGCGGCACCGATTCATCGGTTGTTAATGATGGCAAAGGACCGGACATTGAAATATATTTCGATAATGTTTCAGCTAATCAGGGTTATTTGGTTAATCAAAATCCAAAATTAATTGTAAACCTAAGTGATGAAACCGGGTTAAATACAACCGGCACTGGTGTTGGGCATAAGTTAGAAGGTATTTTGAATGAAGATGAAGCAAATCCAATTGATTTTTCTAATTACTTTACCGGTGATTTAGATGCCGGCGGAAAGTCAGGTGTGGTAAATTATCAATTTTCATCATTGCAAAACGGAGATTATGGATTAAAAGTAAAAGCGTGGGATGTATTTAATAATTTATCTGAAGAAACAGCTTATTTTTCAGTAGTTGACGGAAACGATCTTATAGTAAGAGATGTTTATAATTATCCGAATCCATTCAGCGACAGAACACAGTTTACGTTTCAGCAGAATCTTTCACAACCGATTGATGTTAAGATCAAAGTTTATTCAATAGCCGGAAGACTTATAAATGAAATTGAAAAGAATGGCATAAATGATAGATTTGTTATTATTGATTGGGATGGCAGAGATGCTGATGGTGATCAACTTGCGAATGGTACCTATATTTATAAAATAATCATTAAATCAGTTGATGGTACATTTAACAAAAGTGTTCTCGGCAAACTTGCCGTAATAAAATAACCAGATATAATTATATGTTTCGTTAATCAATAAATAATTATATTTATATACTCAAAGAAATTGAAATTAAATAATATTATTCATCTCGGAGGAAATAAATGAAAATTCTTTCTAAACTTATGATGATCAGCTTGTTGATGGTAAGCTTTGTCAGAGTATCGTATGCACAAGGTGAAGCAGCTGTTCCGTTTTTGCTTCTTGCACCCGATTCACGCGCTGGCGGAATTGGAGAATCCGGCGGAGGATTGGCAGATAATTCATCTGCAATATTCTGGAATCCGGCAGGAATTGCATTCCTTACAGGAACAGAAGTCAGTATTACACATAGTAATTGGCTGCCGCAATTTCATCTTGATCTTTTCTATGATTATTTAACATACAGACAATATTTTGAAGAGCTTGATGGCAGTGTTACTGCAAGTATTACTTATATGAATTTTGGTGAATTTGTCAGAACAGGTGAATTTGGTCCTGAAGAGATAGGTAAATTCAGATCTTTTGACGCAGCATTAACACTTGGATATGCAACAAAGCTTTCTCCTGATTGGGGAATCGGGGTTAACTTCAGATTAATCCATAGCAGATTATCTGACAAGCCAACTGCTGACGAACAAGGCAAGGGTGTTGCAACATCTGTCAGTTTTGATATAGCTGCAATGTGGCGTCCTGAAAAACTTATTATTCCATTTACAGATGAAGATATCGGAGGTAAATTGAGCATTGGGCTGAATTTGAGTAATATTGGACCAAAAATTTATTACATCGATAAAGCACAGGCTGATCCGATACCAACAAATTTCAGATTAGGATTTGCCTACCAGATTATTTCTGATGAATTCAATAATTTGATTTATACTCTGGATTTCAGCAAGCTTTTAGTAAGAAGAATTACAACGCAAGTTCCAATTGAAGGAACTGACTCTACTGCCACTGTTTCTACTTCTGACGAATGGTACAAAGCAATATTTACTTCCTGGACTGATAAACCATTCAGTGAAGAACTGAGAGATATTGTTACATCAATGGGTCTTGAATATATATATGGTCTTCCAAATGATTTTAATTTTGCACTTCGTACGGGATTTTTCTATGAAGACCCTTCATACGGAAACAGAAAATTTATAACATTTGGTGCAGGTATCAAATACGATATTTATGGATTTGATTTTAGTTACATAACAACATCAGTATTTAAGAATGGTGAAAATCATCCTTTGTCAGAAACATTAAGATTTACTATTTCAATCGGATGGGGCGGTATTCCTGAAACAACGAGAGGTTTACCAAGGGGAATTTAAAATCCTATGTTAAAAAAAATTCTTACTCTTGCAATATCAGTATTTACTTTGGGCAGTATTTCTGCCCAAAGTTTTATCGGAAGCCTTAACCCAAATCCTGTTCCAAAGAAAGATATAAGCGCTGTTGATACCGTTAAGATTTTAGCGGTAATGGTGAACTTTTTGGAAGATAAAGATGCAGCTACTTTTGGTAACGGAAAGTTCGGATCAATCTATACTCAGAATTATGGTTCGGGTATTCTTGATCCCTTACCGCACGATAAAGATTATTTTGAATCTCATCTGACCTTTGTAAAAAACTACTATCAAAAAGTTTCCAACGGAAAAGTTCAAATACAATTTACTGTTCTGCCTGATACTTTTTCTGTTTCAAAAACTATGCGTAATTATGCACCTGCACCTGGTTCGAATGATTTAGCACCAATCGGAAATTTTGCTGAAGAGGTTTGGAACAAAGCTGATCAGATATATTCCTCATTTAATTTTTCTGACTTTGATTTGTTTGTGATATTTCATGCAGGAGTTGGAAGAGATATTTCATTGCCCGGCAGTCTTGGCAACGAAAGAGATCTGCCTTCGGTTTATTTGAGTGAGAATACATTAAAAAATATTTTCGGAAATAATTTTACAGGATTTCCTGTTTCCAACGGTGCGTTTGCAATTACTAATAGTATGATTATTCCTGAAACTGAAAGCAGAGAGCTGGAAACTATTACTGGAAAATTTTTATTTGAGATAACCATTAACGGATTGCTTGTTGCAAGTGTTGCAAGTCATCTGGGATTGCCTGATCTTTTTGATACCGAAACAGGATATAGTGCAATAGGAAGATTTGGATTGATGGATGGACAGTCAATTTTTGCTTACAATGGTTGTTTTCCTCCGGAGCCATCAGCTTGGGAAAAAAATTATTTAGGCTGGGCAACAGCAGAAGAAATAAATCCAGGAAATCATTTCATAACATTAACAGCTAAACTTGCTTCATCAATTTCGGATACTGTAATTATTAAAGTGCCGCTTAATTCAACTGAATATTTTTTAATTGAAAACAGACAAAGAGATGTTAATAAAGATGGGGCGAACGTAGTTTATAAATCAAATGGCAATATTATAAACAGAAAATTTACTAAAGATACAACAGGGTTTTATAGTTATGATACTGATTCGTTAGCAGGAGTTGTATTGGATGTTGATGAATTTGATTGGGCTTTGCCGGGCAACGGAATTGTAATCTGGCATATAGATGATAATGTTATAAATGAAAAAATAGCTGAGAATAAAATAAATACTGATAAAAACAGACGTGGTGTTGATGTTGAAGAAGCTGATGGAATTCAGGATATCGGTGAAAAGTTTATAACAATTTTTGGTGATCAGGTTATCGGCGAAGGTACGAAGGATGATTTTTGGTACCTGGGTAATAAATCATTACTATATAAAAATATATTTTCTAAAAATACTCGCCCCAATACCAGAACTAATACAGGTGCAAACAGTTTAATTACTGTCAAGAATTTTTCAGCTATTTCAAATAAGATGTCTTTCAAAGTTGAGTATGGTGACTCAATAATTAAACCTTTGTTCTCATACAGCATAACTAACTTATCCGATATTAAAAGTATAACAAATTTTGGAACTGATAAAAATTTATTCGCTTTTAACACTGATGCTTATGTTAGAGTGTTGAACGAAGATTCCGTTTTTTACTCAACATTGGATTTTTCAGATTTTGAGCCTGTATCATTTAACATTGGGAATAAAAGTTATCTTGTTGGTATCAGGCAAATTGATTCTGCTCAAACTCCTGCATCAAGAATCAATATAATTAGTTATGATGGAATACAATTTAATTCTGTTTCTGTTGATATTGGACATTATATAACTACCCCACTTGTTGCAAGAAAAACAATTACTGAATCATATCAGTTATTAGCCGGAACTAATAATGGTAGAATATTAATATTCTATTTTAATGAACTTCTGAACGGAATTGATAACCCGACTGAGCAAATAATTGAAGGTGGTTTAAAAGTTACTCAATTAGCTTCTTTTGATTTTAGAAATGCCGCTGTTGGCAGTAAAAATGATGCTAATTCAAATTATGGATTTGTTTATTCAGATGAAAATCTGATTAAGTTTAATAATGAGAAACTTTTTAAGCTTACTTTAACCAAAGATAATGATGGAGATAATTTAACGATTGTAACTTCGGAAAAAGATGGTAATTATTTTGCAAATGTTATTAAGTCTGATAAAATTATATATAGATTTTCTTTGCCTTCGTTGCAATCGGCTCTGAATTATTCTTTAGCGGATATTAAAAATGATGGAAATATTTATCTTGTTACATCATCTGATTCAAAACTTTATGCATATTCGTTAAACGGCTCTTTAGCAGATAATTTCCCGTTTAGTATAAATATGTCTGAACAAATAAATGGCATACCTCTTTGTGCTGATATTGAAGGAGATACTAAATCTGAAATAATGTTTTATACCGACTCAGGAAATCTTTATGCAATAGATGGCGGAACAGGAAAGCTTGTTAATGGTTTTCCAATTTCATTTGGTTCTGCATTAAATACTTACCCGATTTTATTTTTATCTGATAAAAAGATAAACATTGCCGGAGTTGATAGTAAATTTTCATTTAAAGGCTGGTCAGTTTCAAGTACCGAAGGAAGATTAGACTGGTCGGGTCAATTTGCTGATCACATGAATCAATCTTTTATTGACAAAGCATTATCAAGCAATGTTGTAAATGAATTTTTTCCTGAGCGAAAAGCATACAATTATCCGAATCCTGTTTACGGAAATCAGACTTCCATCAGATATTTTGTTAATGAGGATTCAAAAATAAATATTAAAATATTTGATCTTGCCGGTGATTTTGTTGCTGAACTGAATGATAATGCACAGGGCGGAATGAATAATGAAACAGTATGGAATGTCAATGATATTCAAAGCGGAGTTTACCTCGCCAGAATTGAAGCCTCAGGCTCAAGCGGTAAAACAGAATCTGTTGTAATTAAAATAGCTGTAGTTAAGTGATTTCTTTTTCCAACTATTAATATCTTTATGAAATTCTTTTTCCCAATTGCAATTGTTGCATTTAATATAAATCTTTTTGCGCAATTTACTGAGTTTCATCCTGAACTTGACTGGTACACAATTAAAGGTAAAAATGTAGAAGTTCACTTTCACGATGGTGCCGAAAGAACTGCTCAGGTAGTACTTAAAATTGCCGATGAAGTATGGGATCCTGTTTGTTCATTATACGGATATCAGCCGGATAAAGTTCATTATATTATTAAAGATATTGATGATTATTCAAACGGTGCTACATACTTTTTTGATAACAAGATAGAGATATGGACAAGCGCTCTTGATTTTGATTTGCGCGGTACTCATAACTGGTTAAGAAATGTTATCTCTCACGAATTCACACATATGGTTCAGATACAATCGGCGATGAAAACCACCAGAAGTGTTCCTGCTGTTTTTTTACAAGTGTTATCGTATGAAGATAAAAGGCGTCCTGATATTCTTTATGGCTTCCCGAATTTCATTGTATCATATCCTTTAGCAACTGTAAATGTTCCTGCCTGGTTTGCTGAAGGAACTGCACAATATATGCGAACCGAATTTAATTATGATAATTGGGATTCACATCGCGATATGATTTTAAGGTCTTATGCTCTTGATGATAAAATGTTAACCTGGAATGAAATGGGTGTGTTTGGTAAAACGAGTTTGGGTAATGAATCAGTTTATAATTCCGGTTTTGCATTAACCCGTTATATAGCTCAAAAATATGGTGAAGATAAATTACGTGATATTACAAAAGCACTTGGCAGCTTTGGCAATTTTACAATTGATGCAGCTTTCAAACAAATAATTGGCAAAGATGGTGATGAAATTTATGATGAATGGACTAAATTTCTGAAAGCAGACTATCGTAAACGCAGTGAAAAGGTTCTATCTAATTTAGTAACCGGTGAAGAAATAGGTAAAGATGGATTTGGAAATTTTTATCCAGCTTTTTCTGCTGATGGCAAAAAGGTTTATTATATCTCAAATAAATCATCTGATTATTTCAGTCCGGCAGGGATTTATGAATATGATATACAAACCAGGGAAGAAAAAAGTATTGCAGCAGGTGTCAGATCAACATTCTCGTTTATACCCGGGCAGAATAAAATTTTATATGCGAAGATAACTGATGACAATAAGAACTGGTATAATGTTCATGATCTTTTCATTTATGATCTTGATAAAAAAGAAGAAAAAAGACTCACACACAACTTGAGAGCTAATAATCCTGCAGTATCTGTTGATGGAAAATCAATTGTGTTTGTTTACCAGAAAGATGGCACAACAAATCTTGGCTCTGTTGATATTGATGGAACAAATTTCAAGCGTTTAACTTTCTATGAGAATGGTGAACAAGTCTATAATCCAAAATTTTCACCTGATGGTTCTTATATTATCTTTGATTACTCTTATGGCAACACAAGAGATATTGCAAAAGTAAGTGCTTCGGGCGGCAATGTTGAGTTCATTATCGCTACTGATAACGACGAAAGAAATCCTGTTTTTGATAAAGATGGAAATCTTATTTATGCCTCTGACAAAACAGGAATATTTAACCTTTATAAATATAATTTTACTGATGCTTCTTCTGTGCAATTAACAAATGTAATCGGCGGAGCGTTTATGCCTGCAATAAATAATTCAAATGATATTGTTTATTCAGGTTATACTTCATCCGGATTTAAGATTTATCATATAACTGCTGAGCAGCAGAAAAAAGTAATCGGAAGCAACGATTACATTTGGGTATCAAATCCGCCGTTGGATTCTAACAAATCATTAGGTGATATTAATAATTATAATCTTACTTCGCTTATCAACTATGATGATAAAAATATTGCTGGACAAGAAAAAGAAATTTACCGCGGAGCTTTTACCAGATTAACTTTTTTTCCCTTCATACGATTTGATAATTATAATACAGGTAATACTTTTCTGCAGAAAATCAAACCCGGAGTTTTTGTAACAACCGATGATATGTTAAACCGTTATTCACTCTTTGCAGGCGGCTCAATAAACACAAGGATGGAAAGAGATTTATTTTTAGTATTTGATTACAAAAATAAATTGCCTTTAATCAGTTCATTAGGATTACGACCCGAATTATCGGTAGAACTGTATAGCATAAGCAGAAAAGCATCTGATTTAGATATTGGTTTAGGGGGTTCATACTTTGATAGTTTAGGAGTAGAAATATTTGATCAAGTTGTTCAGACTGATGTTTCATACAACTTATTTGAATTTGATTTTATAATTAGACACCGCTTGTTTTCAAGAAATCAAAACTTGCAGCTACGATATGCTTTCAGTTCATATACTGCAAGTATTGAAAGTTTTCTATATTACAATTATAGTACACATGAATATAATCTTAATCCAACATTCAAGGATAATTATTTCAACGGTCATAACTTAGAAGCAAAATTTACCTGGCGGACAATTCTTCCAACTAAAGATGATGATATAAATCCAATTGGATTTGATTTGAATCTTACTTACAACTATGAAGCTAATGATTTTAATAATGAAGGTAATTATGATAATGAAGATGGCTTATTAAAAGCAAAATATAATCATTTTAATTTTCATCGGATGGAACTGAAAACCGGATTATTTCTGCCTATATTTGATTCTCATACATTTAATACGACATTAAGATTGGGTTCGATATTCGGACCTAAACAACCAGATTTCTTTGATTTCTATTTAGGCGGATTAATTGGAATGAAAGCATATCCTTTTTATGCAGTCAGTGGTAATGAAATTGCCTGGTTAAATTTCACTTATCGCTTTCCGCTTTTCAGAAATATAGATACAAAGATCGGACATCTTTATCTTGATAAGATATTCTTTTCTATTGGTGCTGATATCGGTAATGCCTGGGATGGCGAAATTCCCGGATTTGATCAATTTAAAAAAGGTATCGGAGCAGAGCTACGAATACAACTTAATTCATATTATCTTTTTCCAACCAGCATTTTCTTTAATGCTTCCTATGGCTTTGATGAATTTACCCGTGTGATAAATAATCAAACTGTAAGGTATGGTAAAGAATGGAATTTTTATGGGGGTATTTTATTTGGATTCGAAATATTAAATTTTAATCAATCAAAATACAGAAGATAAATCGGTGAAAGTATGAAGTTAACTATTTATATGTTTATTGTTTTTTTAATCGCTGCTAATTTATTCGGGCAGGAAGATAACACAATAATGTTTACAGGAAATTTAAGTTCCGATGCTCGGCAAATTCTTGAATCATATAAAGAAACAAAAACAAACCCTATTGTATTTCAAAATGGGGATAAAAAGTCACCTGTCCTTGCTGGTATCTTATCATTGGTTGTTCCGGGAGCAGGAGAGATTTATACTAAAGAATATTTGAAAGCCGGAATCTTCTTAGCAATTGAAGCGGCTGTTATTACTACTGCTGTTATTTATGATAAAAAGGGTGATGATAAAACCATAGAATTTCAGAACTATGCTGATGCGTATAAAGATTCTGATCATAACTGGAGTGTTGTAAGATATGCTCAATGGCTTATTGATCACGAAGGTGCTCCTGCAAATATCAGATTGGATGATTGGGATGTAAATGATACAAGAAAGCCCCCGTGGCAGCGAGTTAACTGGACAGCACTTAATAATGCTGAACAAGGCTCGCATAAATTACCACCATACGGCGAACAGCAGTATTATGAATTGATAGGAAAATATCATCAATACTCACCTGGATGGAACGATTTTACCGGAAATTCAAATAAAGATAATATATCTCCGAACTTTTTGTTTTATTCCACTATGCGAGGTGATGCAAATGATTTGTATTCAGTAGCATCAACCGCTGTAATAGGAATATATATAAATCACTTTTTAAGTGCTCTGGATGCTGTTTGGTCTGCTGTTAGTTTTAATAAAGATTTAGCAGTTCAAATAAGGATGGATAATATTCAGTTAACTGATAGAGCATTATTTTATCCGAAAATAAATCTGACTTTCAATTTTTAATATTTATTGTGTTAAAATATTAAATGTAAGGACTGTCGTTTAAACCGATTCCTTGCTCCTTTCATTACGAAGTCTTATTTGCTTATTTTTCCTGTATGAAATTACCAATTGTTGCAATTGTAGGTCGCCCTAATGTAGGAAAATCAACCTTATTTAATCGCCTTATCGGCAAGCGTGAAGCAATTGTTGATGATCAAAGCGGTGTAACCCGTGATAGAAATTATGGTGACTGTGAATGGAATGGAAAAATTTTCCATGTTATTGATACCGGCGGCTATGTACCCGATTCATCCGACCTTTTTGAAATTGCGATTCGTGAACAGGTTGAAGTTGCAATACAGGAATCTGATTCAATAATCTTTTTAGTTGATGTTAAAGATGGAGTAAATCCCGTTGATAAAATTATTATTGATATTCTCCGGCAATCGGGCAAAAAATTCTTTCTTGTTGTAAATAAAGTTGATGCTGAGGTTCACACTATAGCAGTAGCAGAATTTTATTCGTTGGGTATTGAAAAAATTTATGATATCTCTGCATTAAGCGGTAGAAAAACGGGCGATCTTTTGGATGATATTACAAAAGATTTTCTAACTTCAGATTTAATAGAAGAAGATAAAAGATTAAAGATTGCAATTGTAGGAAGACCAAATGTAGGCAAATCATCTTTAACTAATGCTTTACTTGGAATCGAAAGAAGTATTGTTACAGATATACCGGGCACAACCCGCGACAGCCTTGATTCTATTCTGAAATATTATGGAGAAGAAATCGTTTTAATTGATACAGCCGGTTTAAGAAAGAAAAAGAAAGTTGAAGAAAGTATTGAATTCTTTTCCAACATAAGAGCATTAAAAGCTATAAGTGAAAGTGACGTTACTGTACTTATGCTTGATGCACAAACCGGATTTGAAAAACAGGATCAGAAAATTATTGATGAAGTTGTTCGTTGGAGAAAAGGACTGATAATAGCTGTTAATAAATGGGATCTCATAGAAAAAGAAACAAATACTGCCAGAAAATTTGAAGTATCAATAAAAGAAAAACTCGGTACAGTTGATTATGCACCTTTGATATTTATATCTGCACTAACAAAACAAAGGATTTATAAACTTATAGAGTTATGCAAAAAGGTTCAGGAAGAAAGAAGTAAAAAAATTCCGACATCTGAGTTAAATGATACGATCTTGCCTGAAATTGAAAAAAATCCTCCGCCCGCATCTCCCAGCGGTAAGGAAATTAAAATTAAATTTATAAATCAGGTTGGTGAGCATTATCCGATATTTCTTTTTTTTACTAATTATCCAAAACATATTCCTGATCATTACAGAAGATTTCTGGAAAGAACATTAAGAAGAATTTATGGTTTTGAAGGTGTACCGATCACCGTAAGTTTCAGACAAAAATAATTTTTAATTATGAAAGATAATTTAATCATCGTCGAGCATCCCTTGATAAAAAGGGATGTTACAATACTCAGAGACAGAAACACTGAGTCAGAGACTTTTCGCGCTGTTTTACAAAGAGTTTCCAACTTACTTGCTGCAGAAGTTTCAAAAAATTTTTCTTTATCCAATATTATTATCGAAACTCCACTTGAAGTTACAGAAGGAAGTAAGCTTACAAATGAAGTTATACTTGTTCCTGTTTTACGCGCCGGACTTGGAATGGTAAATGGTTTTTTACAAATAATACCGGAAGCAAAAGTAGGGCATATCGGTTTACAGCGCGATGAAGAAACTTTACAGCCAATCGATTATTATTATAAAATTCCGAAAAATCTTAATTCAGCAGAAGTTGTAATGCTTGATCCGATGCTTGCAACAGGAGGCAGCGCTACAGAGGCAATATCATATCTGAAAAAACATGGAGCAAAAAATCCTGTGTTTGCCTGCATTGTAGCTGCTCCTGAAGGAGTAAAAAAACTGCTCTCAAAGCATCCTGATATAAAAATATTTGCTGCTGCTCTTGATAGAGAGCTTAATTCCAAAGGTTATATTTTACCCGGTCTTGGCGATGCAGGTGATAGAACATTTGGTACACTTTAAATTTACTTTATATTTATTTTTTCTGCTGAATGTACTATCGCAGACAATCTTTCCGCAAACTTATCCTGACAGGTCTGTAAATTTAATTCTTAAAACCGGAATTGATCTAATCATTAAACAGGATTATGATCAGGCAGAAAAAGTATTTTTACAATTAGAAAAAGTACGTAAAGATATTCCGCTTGGTAAAATATATCTTGCAGCAGTTTTAATCGCCAGATCGTATGATTATCAGACGGAGTATGATCATAAAAAAATTACTGCATATCTGGAAGGAGCTAAAAAGATTTCTGAAAGGCTTTTAAAAAGAGATCAGAATAATATCTGGAATAAATATTTTTATGCCTTGAGTGAAGGATATCCAGCTTATTACGATGCATTGCGTGAGAAGTGGTTAAGTGCTTTTTCTACCGGAATTAATTCTGTTTCGGCATTTGAAGATTGTTTGATTTCTGATCCGGATTTTTATGAAGCTATGATAGCTTTAGGTAGTTATAAATTCTGGAAGAGTAAAAAGACTGAATTCCTGAATTGGCTGCCTTTTATTGATGATGAGAAAGACCTTGGTATTTCTTATCTGCAAAAAGCAGTTAAACATTCCGGATATAATTCACATCTTGCAATTTACTCTCTAATCTGGATTTATATAGAACAAAAAAACTATGATAAAGCGATTTTACTTGCTGAAGATGCTCTTAAAAATTATCCTGATTCAAGAATGTTCAAATGGGGTTTGGCAAGAGCATTGGAAGATGTAAACCTTGAAAGATCAATCTCTGATTATTATGATATATTAAATTCTTATCCTGCTTCGTTAAAGACAAATAAAATAAATATTGTAACACTTAAACATATTATCGCCCAGCAATTGGTAAAATTAAAACGTGTAAATGAAGCGCTTGATATTTGTAATGAGATTCTGAGTATTAATGGGTATACTGATTTTGAACGGGATAAACTTGAAGACAGAATAGAAAGGGTTAAAGACCTGAAAAAATCACTTACACGAAGATGACTGATAATTCAAGGTATTTCTTATCACTTTAACAAGTCATTAAAAAAAATTAAATTAGTTACAAGTTTTTAATGTATCCTTTAAACAGGAATTATGGCTATAGATAATCCTAAATATCAGAAGATGCTTGATAACCTGATTAAGGTTAGTAAGAAAAATTTATCATCTGTTAACGAACCTTTGTTAACTAAAGCATTTGAACTGAGTCTTGAAGCACACAAACATGATTTGCGGGCTTCCGGTGAACCATATTTTACTCATCCTTATGAAGTTGCAATGGTTGTTGCTGAAGAATTTCCCCTTGATGATATTACAATCGTTAGTGCATTGCTCCACGATGTTGTTGAGGATACAGAATACACTTCGGATTTTTTAAGAAGAGAATTCGGTGAGGAGGTATTTGAAATTGTTGATGGAGTTACCAAGATAAGCGGAATTTTCAGAGGGCACGAAATAACCAAGGCAGAAAACTATCGTAAACTTTTACTTTCGATGGTTAAAGATGTAAGGGTTATTTTAGTAAAATTTGCTGACAGACTCCACAATATGAGAACTCTTGAATTTGTTAGTCCGGATAAACAAAGACGAATTGCCCAGGAAACATTGGAAATATATGCTCCGTTTGCGCATAGATTTGGTCTTGGAAAAGTTAAATGGGAACTTGAAGATCTTGCGTTCAAATATCTGAACAAAGAAGCTTATGAAGAACTTGCCCGTAAATTAAAATCAAAAAGAAAAGACCGTGAATCATATATCAAAAAATTTGCTGATCCGATTAAACAAAAATTAAATGAAGCAAATCTTAAATATGAATTAAGCGGCAGACCAAAGCATCTTTACAGCATTTACCGTAAAATGGTAAGAAGAAATAAACCGTTTGAAGAAATTTATGATCTGTTTGCAATCCGGATAATACTTGATACTAAAAACAAGAATGATTGTTACACTACTCTTGGTATAGTAAATCTGGTTTATCTTCCTGTACCTGATAGGTTTAAAGATTATATATCAATTCCAAAAACGAATAATTATCAATCAATTCATACTACTGTTGTAGGACCTGAAGGCAGATTAGTTGAAGTTCAGATAAGAACACAGGAAATGCACGAAGTTGCTGAAAAAGGAGTTGCAGCTCATTGGAGATATAAAGAAAATAAAACAGCAACAGATAATGAACTTGAAGCATGGGTAAACTGGATACGCGATATTTTTGAAAACACTTCCAGAGATGATCAAAGAAAAGAATTGATGGAAAGTTTCAAGTTAAATCTTTATCAGGATGAAATATATGTGTTTACTCCAAAAGGTGATTTGCGAAGATTGCCGGTTGGATCAACCCCGGTGGATTTTGCATTTGATATCCACAGCAAAGTTGGATTTCATTGTATCGGAGCAAAAATTGATGGTAAAATTGTTCCGCTTGATACACAACTGCAGAGCGGAGATCAGGTTGAGATAATCAGTTCAAAAAATCAGCATCCAAACAGAAACTGGATAAAATTTGTAAAGACTCATAAAGCTAAAAATGAAATAAGAAAATGGCTGAATAAAGAAGAGCAATTGATTGTTGATAAGGGAAATGAGATATGGGAAAAGAAAATTAAAAAATTAAAGCTAAGCTTTACTCCTGATGATATTCTTAAATTAGCTCATTCTAATAAATATGATAATACAAGACAATTCTTTAAAGCTGTTGCACAAGGAACGATAAATCTTGATGAAGTTCTGACAGCCAGTTCTAAAAAAGAAGAAAAAGAATTTGAGAAAGATGTTGAGTTCAAGAAATTTGCAAATGTTGCGCGCAGTGATATCGGCGGAATTCTGGTTGATGGCAAAAAATCAGGAATAATGTACACTTATGCAAAATGCTGTAATCCGATTCCGGGTGATCCTGTAATAGGATTTATTACCGTCGGTGAAGGAATAAAGATACATCGTAAAAATTGTGTAAACCTTGTTAATCTTTCCACTAACGATGCAGAAAAATTGGTTGATGTTCAGTGGCCCGAAGGTGAAGGATCTTTATTTGTTGCAGGTATTACTATCAGAGGCAAAGACAGACCCGGAATTTTAAGTGATATTTCACACTCGATTGTTACATTTCAGAATACAAATATTAAATCTTTAAACCTTAATACAAATGATTCTCTTTTTGAGGGAAGTGTTACTCTTTATGTAAATAATCTGGAGCATTTAAACAGAATAATGGAAAGAATAAAAAGAGTACCAGGTGTTTATACAGTTGAAAGATTTGAATCTGCATGAGTACTGCAAATAATGAATCAAGAATTATGGCTATTGATTTTGGTTTGAAAAGAATCGGTATTGCATTGTCGGATTCTTTAAAATTATTCGCCTATCCGCATATTACCTTAGTAAATGATTCAAAGCTGTTTAATGAACTGAAAAAAATTGTTGAAGAAAAACAGGTACAGGAAATTGTTCTTGGAATTCCCACTGAGAAACAGGCATCAAAAACATCAATAGTTAAAAGTATAGAAAAATTTAAAGATGAGCTTGAAAGCAAAATCAAATTAAAAATTATTTTATGGGATGAGTCTTATACATCATCAATTGCTCAGAAAAAAATATTGGAATCGGTTACAAAAAAAAATAAAAGACAAGATAAAGGATTACTGGATAAGTATTCTGCTGCTGTAATCCTGCAGGAATACCTTGATTCTGTTCTTAAATCCGAAATAGAAATACAGAAAGGACTATTTAAATATCAAAAAAAGGGATAAATTAGAGAAAAAAATATTCACCAATTGGGTGAAATAAATTTTCAACAATACTTATTCTTCATATGAGACCACTAAAGCGCTTCAAAATTACCCGTAGTAAAGAAAGACTAAGCAACAGAATCGGATTACCAATAATAGAAGAAATCATAGAGCACCTGGATGTAAGAGCA
>JAKIZM010000030.1 GCA_022708025.1 Bacteroidota bacterium
CATATGAAGAATAAGTATTGTTGAAAATTTATTTCACCCAATTGGTGAATATTTTTTTCTCTAATTTATCCCTTTTTTTGATATTTAAATAGTCCTTTCTGTATTTCTATTTCGGATTTAAGAAATTAAACACAGTTTGGAGCTAATCACGCTAAAGATTTAGAAAAAAAAGTAACTTATAATATGAAAAAACCAAACAGACTTATTAATACAAAAAATCCTTATCTGCTTCAGCATGCATACAATCCGGTTGATTGGTATCCGTGGTGTGATGAAGCATTTGAAAAGGCAAAAACTGAAAACAAACCAATATTTCTTTCCATTGGTTATTCAACATGTCATTGGTGCCATGTAATGGAGAAAGAATCTTTTGAAGATAAAGAAGTCGCCAACTTGATGAATGATGCTTTCATCTCAATAAAGGTTGATCGTGAAGAGAGACCCGATATTGATGGAATTTATATGTCTGTATGTCAAATGATAACCGGAAGCGGCGGCTGGCCCTTAACAGTTGTGATGACTCCGGATAAGAAGCCGTTTTTTGTCGGAACTTATTTTCCAAAATACAATCGTTTCAACAGAATTGGTATGATAGAACTTATTCCAAAATTAAAAGAGATCTGGACAACAAGAAAAGATGAGGTGTTAAGATCTGCGGAGGAAATTACATCAGCTATTAATAATCAAACACCTGAAACAGTATCTGAGGAAATCAATAATGCTATTCTGGATAAAGCTTATAAGGAACTTAACAGAAATTTTGACGAAGAATCTGGTGGCTTTGGTACCGCACCAAAATTTCCATCACCGCATAATCTAATGTTTCTTTTAAGATATTGGAAAAGAAAGAATGAACCCAAAGCTCTTGAAATGGTTGAGAAAACTCTAATACAAATGAGACTTGGCGGAATTTATGACCATATTGGATTTGGTTTTGCAAGATATTCAACCGATCGAAACTGGCTTGTGCCACATTTTGAAAAGATGCTTTACGATCAGGCGATGCTTTTAATGGCATATACTGAAACTTATCTGGCAACAAAAAATCAATTTTATAAAAAGACTGCTGAAGAGATTATAGAATATGTTTTAAGAGATATGACTCATACCGATGGCGGATTTTACTCTGCAGAAGATGCAGACAGCGAAGGAGAAGAAGGAAAATTTTATTTATGGAATGCAAATGAAATCAGAAATATATTAAGCAAAGATGAATCAGATTTAATAATGAAGGTTTTCAATATAAAAGAAAACGGAAACTGGGTTGATGAATCCAAAGGAATAACAACCGGAACAAATATTTTCCATCTTAAGAAATCTTCTAAGGAAATTTCTAAAGAGTTGAATTTTACTCGGGACAATTTCTTAGAAAAATTAGAGACAATTCGCAAAAAACTTTTTGATTACAGAGAAAAAAGAATTCATCCTCATAAAGACGACAAGGTATTAACTGATTGGAATAGTTTAATGATATCGGCTTTAGCGAAAGCATATCAGGCTTTTAATAACAAAGCATATCTAGACGCTGCTGAAAAATCATTTAATTTTATAGAAAATAATTTAATTAGTAAAAATGGAAAACTACTCCATCGATATAAAGACGGAGAAGCAGCAGTTGAAGCATATCTTGATAATTATTCATTTCTTATAAATGCATTACTGGATTTATATGAATCAACATTTAAACCAGAGTATTTTGAAAAGGCAATTGAGCTTCAATCTATCTTAGACAAAAATTTTTGGGATGAAAAATCCGGTGGATATTTTTTCACATCTATCGATAGCGAAATATTAATAACCCGGCAAAAAGAACTTTATGATGGTGCAGTTCCATCCGGTAATTCAATATCAGTTTTAAATCTAATCAGATTAAATAGATTCACAACCAATTTAGCTTATCAAACAAAAATTGATAAGATGGTACAACATTTTTCAGCCCAAATACATAGGATGCCCTCAGCGTTTTGTATGTTAATGTGTGGATTGGAGTTTATGTTCGCAGAAACATATGAAATTGTTATTGTTTCCTTGAATACAGAAGATATTGATATGAAGATAATGGAATTAATCCGAAGCTATTTTAACCCAAACAAGATCCTGATATTAAAACCGACTGAAAATGCTGAAAAATTGGAAAAGATATTTCCTTATATTTTAGAGATGAAATTACTGGAAAATAAAACCACAGTTTATGTTTGCAGCAATTATAGTTGTAAACAACCGACAAATAACGCGACAAAACTGCGCCAATTATTGGAACAGAAATTTTAACTATATAAAAAGTAGATAATTAATATTTGTTAAAGTAATTTTGCAAGGCTAACTAGAAAATAACCGGAGAAACAGTGAGCTCAGATAATAAATTCGTAAGATCCTTAATTGAAAGTGCAAAACTCGGAAACAATGCTGCTATTGAACAGCTTTTTCAGATGAATCTTGCTAAAATATATGCATTTGCACTCAGATTGACCGCAAACAAATCGTTAGCTGAAACAATTACTAAGGATACTTTTATTGAAGCCTGGAAAAAAATTAATCTCGTTCGTTCTGATGCCTCTTTGCTTAAATGGTTAAGTTCAATAACAGTTTATAAGACTCTTGATGCTTTTAGAAATAAAAAATCAAAGAACAAAGTTGATCATAAAGAGTTTAAAGAACTGGAATCAAAATGCGAACTGGATAAGTATATAATTGTTCTTCCGGATCAAGAGAGAATGATTTTTGTTCTTAATAAAGTTGAAGGTTACAGTCTGGATGAAATTTCAGATATGATGGGAATAAAAAAAGATCAGGTGAAAGCTAATCTAGATATTGCAATTGATAAGCTTACGGAAAGTATGCCCGCAATTAAAGATGAGAAAATATTAGTTGAGAAACTTTCGCAATTACAACCGGAAATGCAGCCTTCTGTTGAAGTAAGAGATGGTATATTCTCTTATATAATGGATGAAAAAATCCGCGAGCAAAAAGAACAGGAAAAAATCGCTGCAGCATTAGCTGAAAAGGAAAGAAGAGAAAATCCCGAAGAAGAACCTGAAGAGGTTAAAGATTTTTTTCCGGAACCTACTGTTGTAAAACCTAAAAGAGAGTTTAAGATTAATTTTGGAATAATAAGGAAAACCCTGTATAGTATTGTTGTACTGCTTGTATTAATAGTTGCTTATATGTTTATTACAGCACCTTCGGGAGGATGGGAAGTTGTATCATTGACGGGACATCCAAAATTGGACAACAAAGTAATGAGTAAAAGCGATGATTGGTCTGCTGAAGGAGTTATCCAGAATGATGAGAACTCATCAGTTACTTTTTCAATTCCTAAAATAGGAAGAATTTTTATAGATGCTTCAACCAATATAAGCAGAACAAATAACGATCAGATAAAACTTGAAAAAGGACAGATTAAAAAATTCGAAGGTGATGCGACTGATGTTTTAACTGTTATTACATCTTTAGCAAAATTTACTGAGTTGTATAAAGGGAGTGCTTTCAAGTTAAGTGTTGGCAATGATGATATGAGTAAAATATTTGTGGAAAGCGGATGGGTTATTGTAACCGTTAAAGAATTTGACTCTTACGTTCCGAAAAATTTTAGCTGCCTGGTGATGAGAGGAAAATATGCAATACCATACCCAGTGGATACCACTCCTCAATTGATTAGCTTGTTTGAGAATTATTCGGGTGCAAATGATCCTTCAGTAGGAACAATACTGGCACTTGCAACTAAAAAAGAATCTCTTTCCCTTTGGCATTTGCTTCAATTAGTTAGTAACGAAGATAGATTTCTTCTATTTGATAAATTGAACGAATTGGTTCCAGCTCCAAATGGGGTTACAAAAGCCGGGATACAAGGGCTAAACAAAGATATGCTTTTGAAGTGGCGTCAGGAAATTGAACTTAAGGTTGATTGATTATTCTGTTTTCTTAGCGAGCTTTGTCTTTATCTTTTTTTTGTGCGCTTTGCGTGAAAAGTTTTGAGCGGTTGGTTCACGTCAAGAACGAAAAGGTATTTTGCTAAAACTGCATAGATCTTTTAAATTTATCTCAACAGCATCATCTTTTAGGTTTATAAAAGTGTGAACTCTGTCCTAAGAACACTTCTGCCGCATCCATAATTGTTTCTGATAAAGTAGGATGTGGATGAATTGTAAGTTTTAAGTCAGTTACATTGGCACCCATTTCAATTGCAAGAACACCTTCAGCAATCAACTCGCCTGCACCAGGTCCGCAAATTCCCATTCCCAAAATTCTTTGTGTATCAGGATCAACAATTAATTTTGTGACACCATCATTTCTATCCAATGTAACTGCACGACCGCTTGCCGCCCAGGGAAATTTTGCAACTTCGTATTTTATACCTTCTTTCTTTGCGTGTTCTTCGGTTAATCCAGCCCAGGCAATTTCAGGATCGGTAAAAACAACAGCAGGAATTGCAAGTGGTTCAAAATATGCTTTATGACCGGCAATAACTTCAACTGCAACCCTTCCTTCGTGTGATGCTTTATGTGCAAGCATCGGTTCTCCGGCAATATCACCGATTGCAAAAATATTGGGATCGGTTGTTCTTAATTGTTTATCAACTTTTATCCAGCCACGGTCTGTCAGAGTAACTTTTGTGTTTTCTAAACCAAGTCCGCGTGTTTCCGGTTTTCTTCCGATTGACATCAAAACATAATCATAAACTTTATCAGAAATATTTCCTTTATCATCCTGAATCTTAACACTTATTCCATCTTTAACTTCTTTCATTTCTAATACTTTACTGTTAAGCATTATTTCAGCAAAGGATTTTTTAATCCGTATTGAAAGATAATTTACTAAATCACGATCGGCACCTGGCAATAATCCAGGCATCATTTCAACAACTGATACTTTAGTGCCTAACGCCTGATAGACTGAGCCAAGCTCTAAACCGATATATCCGCCGCCAATTACTAAAAGTGACTTTGGAATCTCAGGCAAATCAAGTGCTGAAGTGGAGTTGAGCAATCTTTTGGATTGAATGTTTAATGCTGGAATTGTTGTTATAACAGATCCGGTTGCAACTATAGCTTTATCAAAAGAATGTTCAATTGTTTGTCCGTCCGATTTTTCAATTTTTAATGTAGATGAGTTTATAAAACTAGCTCTGCCCTGAATAAAATTTACTTTGCGCTGTTTAGCTATTTGTCCAAGCCCGCCTGTAAGCTTGGTAACAACATTATTCTTAAAATCTCTTAGTTTATTGATATCAATTTTGGGACTACCAAACTCAACTCCCCAATTTTTTGCATCTTCAGCTTCGTGAATAAGCTTAGCAACATGCAATAATGCTTTTGAGGGAATACATCCGCGATAAAGGCAAACGCCTCCGGGATTTTTTTCAAGATCAATTAGGGTAACATCCATTCCAAGATCGGCAGCGAGAAAAGCAGCAACATATCCGCCTGGTCCGCCGCCAATAACTGTTAATTTTATTTTATCATTCATAATTAAAGAGTAAGACTAAGAGTGAGAGTGTGAATTATCTAATTTATAATTTTCTGAGTCTTCATAAACCCTATCGGAATTACTTTTTATTAATCCAATCAACATTGCAACGATTTCATTAAGCATTTCTTTACCAATAGTTTTTTCATCTTCATTTATTATATTTTTAATGAACAGAACATCCAAACAAGCTGCAGATTCCAAAGTTGAACCTATAGAAATATCAAAATATCTGCACTTATCTTTTGAAGAAAACTTTCCATTTCCTTCAGCAATATTTAAAAGAATTGAGATTGATGCGCGATCCAACTGATCTTTTATTTCAGATTTATATTGTATCCTTGAAAGAATTTTATGAGTGAATTGAATAAACGCCAAAGCTTTTTTATAAACATTCAGTTTTTCGTGATCAAAATAATATTCTTTCTTTTTCTCACTCATACTCTCAATCTCAATCTTTAAAGAAGTCTAAGCGGCTGCTCCAAAGCTTCAACTACGAATCTTAAAAACCTGATTGCATCTGCACCATCAATAATTCTATGATCGTAAGATAATGACAATGGAAGCATTAACCTTGGCTCAAATACTCCAAAGCCATTCCAAACAGGCTCATTAGCTCCGCGAGAGACACCAAGTATTGCAACTTCAGGTGAATTAACAATCGGAGTAAAATATGTTCCGCCAATTCCACCAAGATTTGAGATTGAGAAACATCCGCCTTGCAAATCATCTAATCCGATTTTTTTATTGCGCGCTTTTTCTGCTAACGAGTTCAGCTCGACTGAAATTTCAACCAAAGATTTTTTATCTGCATTTTTAATAACCGGAACAATCAATCCTAACTCAGTATCCACAGCAATTCCGATGTTGAAATAATTCTTGTAAATAATTTCTTTCTTTTCCATATCAATACTTGAATTGAACTGAGGAAACTTCTTCAAAGCCTCAACTATTATTCTTACAAGAATTGCTGTAACAGTAAGCTTAGATTGTGAATTTTTATTCAGTTCTTTTCTTGATTTTTCAAGTAAAGTAATATCAGCTTTATCAAACTGAGTAACATGCGGAATTGTTGCCCAAGCATAGCTAAGATGTTCTGCTGTTTTCTTACGAATATTTGTCATCTCAACTTTCTTGATCTCACCGAATTTCGAAAAGTCTGGCAGTGTTTCTGCTTTTATATTCAGTCCTGTGCCACCACCCTGTGCATAAGATTCGTGTAATTTCTTAGAATAAGCTTTAACATCATCCATTGAAATTCTGCCGCCAGGACCAGTGCCGGGAACTTTATTTATATCAACACCAATTTCACGAGCAATTCTTCTTACAGATGGAGCTGCTGGAGCTGCGCCTTTTAAAATTGGCGGTTGTTTATCAGGTGCTTCCATTGTCTGTATAGAAGGACGTTCGCCTGTTTTTATTTCCGGTGTTTCTTGTTTTATTTCTTCTTTAACTGTTTGTTCTTTCGTTGGCTCAACCCTTTCAGTTGATTTAGTCTCTGCCGGAGCCTGATCACTAGTTTCAACTTTGATCATTACAGCACCGACTTTTGCTTTTTCACCGGTTTTTATCAAAACTTCAACAACTTTGCCTGCAAGAGATGAGGGAACTTCTATTGTAGCTTTTTCTGTTTCGATTTCAAGCAGAGGTTGATCTTTTTCAATTACATCGCCAACCTTAACAAGAACTTCAACAACATTTGCTGAGTCAATGTTTTCACCAAGCTCAGGTAAACGAAATTCTTTTATTTCTTTTTTCCCGGTTGGTTTGGAATCAACTGCAGGTTTTGGAGCTGCTTGCGGTGTTGATTTAGGTTTCTCAGCTTCAGTCTTTGATACGATTTCAACTTTTTCCTTCTTGGAATCGGTTTCAGTTGCTTTCCCGTCTTCTTCAACAACTAAAACTATTGCGCCTACTTTAACTTTATCACCGCTTTTAACATTTAGCTTTACAATTTTTCCTTCTACTGTAGAGGGAACTTCGATTGTAGCTTTTTCAGTTTCAATCTCAAGTATCGCTTGATCTTTTGTAATTGTATCTCCTACTTTAACGAGAACTTCAACTACTTCTGCAGAATCTATGTTCTCGCCAAGTTCCGGTAATTTAAATTCTTTTGTCATCTTAAAATCCTGATTATTTTTCTGTTACTCTCAAATCATAATTCTTACACAGAGAGCCTCTGAGAAGTCCCTGAGAGCCACAGAGTTATAAAATATATCTTTTAATACCTTCCTTTAATCTTAATACATTAAAGTTTATTAACAAACCTATTTTCTTTTTAGCAAACTTAAGATAAGTTAAAATTTGAGCTTCATAGACAGGATTAAAATCATCAACAGTTTTTAACTCTAAAATAACTTTATCTTCTACAATTAAATCAGCCCGATATCCGCAATCAAGTTTTATTTCTTTGTAAACAACCGGAATAGCTTTTTGTCTTTCAACTTTTAATCCTGCTTTTTCTAATTCGTAAAAAAGACATTCCTCATAAGCTGATTCAAGTAATCCCGGACCAAGTTCTTTATGAACATTAATTGCACAGCCAATAATCACTTCAGTTAAATCTTCATATAACATCTCTGTGTTCCTCAGTGTGTTCTCTGTGCATCTCCGTGAAATTAACTTATTTTAACTAACTATTCAAAGGATTCCTTTTGTTTGGGTCTATACCAAGTTCCTTTTCAGCTTTATCTAAAACTTTATCCTGTATCTTTCCTTCCTTGAACAATGCCGTTAATGTGGTAAATGCAATATGTTTTGCATCCACTTCAAAAAACTCACGAAGCATTGCTCTTGATTCGCTTCTTCCAAAACCGTCTGTTCCAAGTGAGTATAAATATCTCGGGAACCATTTTGCAATTGAGTCAGGAAGTGCTTTAACATAATCAGAAGCTGCTACAAAAACACCTTCTTCTTTTTCAAGTGTTTTCTGAATGTAGTTTTGTTTTTGTTCTTTGGTTGGATTCAACAGATTCCATCTTTCAATTTCAAGTGCATCACGGCGTAATTCTTTGTAACTTGTTAAACTCCAAACATCGCAAGCAACGCGGTAATCATCTTCCAATATCTTTGCAGCTTTAATAACCTCATTGAGTATAGTTCCGCTTCCGAAAAGCTGTGCTCTTAGTTTAGCTGTCTTTTTATCAGAAGCTTGAAATTTATACATACCTTTTAATATTCCCTCTTTAACACCTTTAGGCATTTCAGGCATTGCATAATTTTCATTCATTAATGTAATGTAATAGAAAATATTTTCCTGATCTTCAAACATTCTCTTAATGCCATCACGAATTATAACTGCGATTTCATATGCAAAAGCAGGATCGTAGGTAACAAGATTTGGAACAGTGTATGCAAGCAAATGACTGTTTCCATCCTGATGCTGTAATCCTTCTCCTGCGAGAGTAGTTCTTCCAGATGTTCCGCCGAATAAAAATCCTTTTGCACCCATATCAGCAGCTGCCCAAACCAAATCGCCAACTCTTTGCAATCCGAACATTGAGTAATAAACAAAGAAAGGAATCATATTTATTCCGTGTGTAAGATAAGCAGTTCCTGCTGCCATAAAAGATGACATAGAACCGGCTTCAGTAATTCCTTCTTCAAGTATCTGACCATCTTTTGCTTCTTTATAATAAAGTAATGAAGCAGCATCAACCGGTTCATATAACTGACCGGCATGTGAATAAATTCCAACTTGTCTGAATAATGCTTCCATACCGAAAGTTCTGGCTTCATCCGGAACAATTGGAACTATGAGTTTTCCTATTTCTTTGTCTTTCAAAAGCTTAGCAAGGATTCTTACAAAAACCATCGTTGTTGAAACTTCGTGACCTTCTGTTCCTTTGTAAAATTCTTCAAATAAAGATTCTGGTGGAGTTTTTATTGGTCTTATATCAGTCTTACGAGAAGGTAAATATCCACCAAGTTCTTCCCTTCTCTTTTTTATGTATTGAATTTCTTCGCTGTTCTCATCCGGTTTATAAAAAGGATCATTTGCAATTCGTTCATCAGAAATCGGAATTCCAAATCTGCTTCTGAACTCTTTCATTTCATCTTCATTTAATTTCTTCTGCTGATGAGTAATATTTTTTCCTTCGCCTGCCTCACCTAATCCGTAGCCTTTAATTGTTTTTGCAATAATAACTGTAGGTTTGCCAACATAATTAACAGCTTCTTTATATGCAGCATAAACTTTTTCCGGGTCGTGACCGCCGCGTTTCATCTTGAACAATTCTTCGTCGCTCATTTGTTCAACCATCTTCAACAGATCTTCATCTTTACCAAAAAAGTTTTTTCTGATATAAGCTCCGCCTTCAACAGAATACTTTTGATATTCACCATCAACGACTTCGCCCATTCTTTTAACGAGTTTTCCTTCTGTATCTTTTTCTAATAATGGATCCCAATCTCCGCCCCAAACAACTTTAATAACATGCCATCCTGCACCTCTGAATATTGCTTCAAGCTCCTGAATAATTTTTCCATTTCCTCTTACGGGACCATCAAGTCTTTGCAAGTTTGCATTGATAACAAAAATAAGATTATCTAATTTTTCTCTCGAAGCAAGAGTGATTGCACCAAGTGTTTCGGGCTCATCTGTTTCACCATCTCCGAGAAATGCCCAGACTTTTCCGCCCGGTTTCTTTAATCCGCGATCTTCCAGGTATCTGTTAAACCTTGCTCTGTAAATTGCCTGAATAGGACCAAGTCCCATTGATACAGTTGGGAACTCCCAAAAATCAGGCATTAAGAAAGGATGAGGATATGAAGTAAGTCCGCCACCCGGAGCCAGATCTCTTCTAAAATTAACTAATTGTTCTTTAGTAATTCTTCCTTCGAGAAAAGCTCTTGCATAAAATCCTGGTGAGGCGTGTCCCTGAAAATAAATCTGATCGCCTTCATAACCTTCGCCTCTTCCGCGGAAGAAATGATTAAATCCAATTTCGTATAAAGTTGCTGCAGAAGCATAAGTTGATATATGTCCTCCAATTCCATGTTCCTGTTTATTCGCTTTAACAACCATAGCCATAGCATTCCAACGGATAAGACTTTTAATTCGTCTTTCAATTTCTCTGTTGCCTGGGAATGGTGTTTGTTTTTCTCTTGGAATTGTATTTATATAAGGTGTATTTGCGCTGAAAGGAATGTGAACTCCTGCCTTATGAGCACGCACCTGAAGTTCTCTTAACAGTTCAATTACTCTTTCGGGTCCGCTATGTTCAAGGACATAATCTAATGAGTATAACCACTCGTTAGTTTCAGTCTCTTCTACCTTTTGATCTTTTTTTATTTCATCACTCATAATAAAATTCCTCTTTTCTTTATCGCTATATCAATGATTTGGTAATAAGCTTTGTATTATCTGAAGAAACATTGGATAGCAAAAAAATTATATTTCTTATTAAAAATCACAATCTTGCAGAAAGCAATATCCAAATATTAATTATTTTTCTAATAAAGCTATGCTCAAAATTGGAATGAAAATATAAAGCAAATGAGACTGAATAACAAGAATATGTAAGTGAGTAAAAGCAAAGATAAACCGGAAGTATGTAAGTGAGACTCAAATCAAGTTTTTTTAATATTCTTACTCTTAATCATAATCTATATATGCTAACAATTATTTTTATCTTTGATAAAATTAAATCACGTGTATTGGATAAATAACTATATTATCTTTGTTAAAATAAATTTGGGATATGACTCAGTTATAAAAAGGATAACAGAATAATATGAATAAAAATATTTCTGGATTTAACTGGCTTGAAATTGCAAGAGAAATACAACAGCTTTCTCAAACCGGATTAGCTTTTGCAGTTACAGATTACGAAAAAAAGAGATATGAGCGGTTAACGAAAATAACTGTTGAAATAATTGAACACCACACAAATCTCGAAAAAGAGTCCTTAAAAAAAGTTTTAATGGAGCATCCCGGTTATGCTACTCCCAAAATTGATGTGCGTGCAGCAGTAATTAAAGATGGTAAGATATTGCTTGTACAGGAAGCAACAGATAACTGCTGGGCAATGCCGGGCGGATGGGCTGATGTTGGCGATATTCCATCAGAAGTTGCAATCAGGGAATGCAAAGAAGAAAGCGGATATAATGTTAAACCAATTAAAGTAATTGGTGTTTTTGATGCAAACAGAAACGGAAGACCTTTGGAATTTTTTCATGCATTTAAAATAATATTTTTATGTGAACTTATTAATGGAGAAGCTAAAACAAGTGACGAAACTATTGATGTTAATTTTTTTGATTTCAATAATCTTCCTTTATTATCTTTGAATCGTACTAATAAAAAACATCTGGATGAAATTAAACTACATTTACAAAATCCGGATAGAAAAACTTTTTTTGATTAACTTATGACTAAACCAAGAGATATCTTTTATACAATATCAATGCTTGAAGTAGGGGCTGGAAGGGACGCAATTGAAATCGGCAATATAGGAAAAGCCCGCGCCTGTGCAAGAAAAGGCTGCTTTGTTGCTATCAATTATTGGCTGGAAGATCATCCTGATAAGGACTGGGGAACTACTGCCATATCAATGCTTAATAAGCTTCAGGAAGATCACAGTATTCCTGGAAATATTCGTGAAGCTGCTTATAGATTAACAAAAAGAGTAGATCAGAATTTTGAAACCGGTTTTGAAGAAGATCCTGTAACTGACGGAGAAATGATAGTTGAATATTTTTTAGATCCTGAACGATTAGGTGAATAAATATTTTTGTGTCTTAACATAAATTATTACTATAATTAAACTTATCTGTAACAGACACTTTTCGAATAATCATTTCTCATTCCTGATAATTAACTGAAGAATAAACAATTGCTTTTTATTGAAAGCAGTTATAAATCTGTAAACATACTTTTTAGTTTTTATTATTATTATAAATCCAGGATTAATTACTTGCATAAATTATTTTTAATCTTTTAAAATAAAGTAATAATTTTAGTTTTATCTATGAACATCAAATTGGTTCTAAATTACGTTGTTTTGTCTTTAGTGCTTTTTGCTTGTGCTGCAAAACTTGATCTGCCTCAATATACCGCTGCACTTGATGCATATAATGATGGTAAATATCAAACAACATTAACGCTTATCAATCAGGCAATCAGTATCGAACCAGATGTTCCGGAATTTTATGTGTTAAGAGCTAAGGCAAATTATAAACTTAATAATAAAGCCTCTGCTATGAGTGATTTAAATAGTTCGCTTAAACTTGAAGAATCATTTACAGCTTTGTATTTAAAGGGTAAAATATTTTTAGAGCGTTCTGAACTTTCGAAGGCTAAGAAAAATTTCAGAAAATCATATAAACTTAATCCGACATCTGCCGACTTACTTTTTGATTTGGGTTATCTTGAATATTTAAGGGGCGAAAATCAACTTGCTCTGGATTATTATCTTAAGGCATCTAAATATGACTCGAGAAATCCTGCCGTTTATGTAAATATCGGTAATCTTTATGCAATGATGGGTAACAGTAAACTTGCAATTGATAATTATTCTAAAGCTTTAGTTCTCGATACGACAGATGGTATTCCATATTATAACCGTGCAAATGAGAAAATGATATTAAATGATATTCCCGGTGCTATTGAAGATTATAAAAAATCACTTGAGATAGATTCACTTAACACAAATACAATGTTTATTCTTGCTGAGATACAAAATAAAGTCGGAGATTATTCGGGAGCAGTTTTAAATTATAACTCTATATTAAAAATTGATTCCACATTTGCTAAAGGATTTTATTTACGCGGGCTTTCTTTATTATCCTTAAATGATGAAAAAAATGCGTGTGCAGATTTTAAAAAAGCCGGAGAGCTTGGTTACTTCGATGCTTATGAAATGATAAAAAAATATTGTGATGGCAAGAAGAAAACAAAACCAATAAAAAGGTAAGCTATATATAAAGGTATATAACTATTAAAAGAATGGCACAAATTGGTTGGTTATAAATAGTATAATCAAATATTCAAAAGATCTATCGGTGCTGAATTCTTTCCACAGGAATTCCATTTATTTCCAAAATACTAATAATATTTCTAAACCTCGGAAGCCAGGGAATGTAAATCCCGACAACTTTTACTTTATAAGTACTGCCAGGATAAATCTGCTGGTTTAATTCATCAGCATTTTCTTTATTCTGATAATAATTATTTGAGTTGCTGAAAACTTCATCTTCAGTAAAAACGAAATACTTTCCGCTCTCATTACCGAACTGAGCTTTATTAATAACTTTTATTGTTACAGTATCTTCTGTTATATAAGGTTCAAAAAAAAGATAGCCAAAGAGTATTACTAATAAGATAATAATAAAACCAGCCATTGCAGATAATTTGAAAAAACTCTCACTTAAAACCATGTAACATCTCCCAAAAATTTTGTGTCATTTAATATTTCAAAAATTTAATCCAGTTTTAGTTAGTTTATATCATAATTTCAAAGCGATTCAAATACTGTTTAATCTGATTATACATAATTTAATCAAAAACTATGCAAGATAATTCACGCATAAATCAAAGTTTTACACCTAGAAAGATGTAATAATAACACTAACTTAATTACAGTTGTAAAAATATTGCAACTTATTAAATATTGAAAATAATGAACTAAACAGCGTGAGTATCCCCTTTTATAGCCTGCCAAATTGTTATCAGAATTATTTGAATATCTAGTTTCATTGACCAATTTTCAATATACCATAAATCATATTTAATTCTTTGTATTGTTCTTTGCCGATTTAATTCTTTATCCTCAACATCACCTCGTAATCCATTAATCTGAGCCCAGCCGGTTATACCCGGTTTTACATTATGGCGAAGTTTTATTTCTTCGAAAACTTTTAAATACATATTCTGATATGGAATGGCATGTGGTCTCGGTCCAACAACAGACATATCACCAATAAGAACATTAATAAACTGAGGCAGTTCATCAATGCTGGTTCTTCTTAAAAATCCGCCAACTTTAGTAACTCTTTTATCTCCAGCAACTACCGGTTTAAATTCTTTGGATTTATTTTCATCTACCTTCATTGTCCGGAATTTAAAGAATTTAAACTTTTCATTTTTTGCACCAATTCTTTCCTGAATAAATAAAACAGGACCGCGCGAAGTAAGTTTTATTAAAACAGCTATAATCGGAAACATCCAGCTTAGAACTAAAAATATTACCAGAAATGAAAACACAATATCGAATGATCTTTTTATAAATCTCTTATTAACTTCTTCAAGAGGTTCATCCCGTGCTGTTATGATTGGGAAATTACCTATAGAACTAACCTGAAATCTGCTTGAAAGAAATTTAAAGTAATCAGGAATTATATGAATTTTCACAGCGTTAATATTACAGGTTCTGATTATCTCTTCAAGTTTTTGTGTAGATTCATTTTGTAAGGCAATAACAACTTCGTTGATGTTTTTTTCATTAATAACTTTTTCTAAATCATTTACACGCCCAATTATATCTGATTCGATTTTATTATCATCAAGAAAACCAATAAAGGAATAACCAAAATCAGGATTATCTATAATAGTCTTTTTGAAGTTTCTGCCAATATCTTCTGCCCCGATTATAATAAGACTTCTTATGCTCTTTCCTTTTTTTCTGAGAACCTGAAGTATTTTTTTAAAGGCAACTGTTCTTAAACTAATTGTTATAAAAAGTAACACTCCAAAAAAGACTATAAAGTTTCTGGTAAATAAATCTTCTTTTGCTAAAAAGATAAATAATACAGCAGCACCAATTTGTATAATAGTGCTCTTTGCAATATTGATTAGTTGAGATGCAATAGATCTTAAGTAAAATTCATCATAAAACTCAGTGATAGCAGCATAAAAGAACCAAAGTATATTCAAGGCTAATAGTAAAATGAACATATAATTTCTATCAATAAGAACGTGATATGGCTGCGCAAGCAAAGCTGCTGCAATAAATGAAATGTTCAGGAGGAACAAATCGGTAATTAATCTTTGATAGTAAATTGATTTTTTATTTACGATCATTTCTTTGCTGAGTTTGAATTGAATAATTAAATTTTTTCATCAACATAATTTTTGATATTTCTTTCAAATATTTCCCTGCTGAACTTTTCGGAATGAGCTCTAACTTCACTATAATTAATAGATTTTTTCATTGTTTCAAAATTCTTAACTGCCTCAACTATTGAATCAACTGTTTGTTCAGGAAACAGAATTCCAGTTTTTTTATCAATAACAGTTTCTATTGTGCCTCCAAAATTACCTGCAATAACAGGTGTTCCGCAAGCCATTGCTTCAACAACAATAATTCCAAAATCTTCTTCAGCGGCAAACACAAATGCCTTTGCTTTTTGCATATGCTCTCTAAGACTTTCAAATTTCTGATAGCCAATAAGACTTATGTTTGCTGTTGTTTTTGCTTTAAGTTTTTCTCTTTCAGGACCGCCTCCAATAACAATAAGTTTTTTATCCGGCATACGAGCAAAAGCATCCATAATCAAATCAATCCTTTTATACGGGACCAATCTTGATGCAGTTAAATAAAAATCTTCTTTTTGTGTTTGAAGAGAAAATTTATTCACATCAACAGGCGGATAAATTACATCAGCATCTCGATTATAAATCCTTTTAATTTTTTTTGCTATATAATTTGAATTTGCAATAAAGTAATTTACATTATCAGCGGATCGCAAATCCCATTTACGCAAATAATTTATAGTTGCTTTGGCTAAAAATCCTCTAATGCCGCGATTCAAATTAGCCTTTGATAAATAATAATCTGCCTCATCCCAGGCATATCTCATTGGTGAATGACAATAACAAATGTGAAGTTGATTTTTTCTTGTTTTTACTCCCTTTGCAACTGAGTGTGAACTTGAGATAATCAAATCGTATTTAGAAAGATCAAATGATTCGATTGCTTTTGGAAAGAGAGGTAGATATTTGCGGTGTTTTTTTTTTGAAAAAGGTAAATGCTGAATGAAAGATGTTTTTGCCTTCTTTCCTTTAAGTATTATTTTTCTTTCCTTATCAGTCAGAAAATCAACAAGAGTAAATACATCTGCCTCCGGCCATATATTTGTGAATGATTCAACTACTTTTTCAGAACCGGCATAATTAACAAGCCATTCGTGTACAATTGCTATTTTCAAAATTGCTTTTTTATAGATTAATTTTTTTTTATCAAAAATAAAGATATTATTGGAAAGAATTTTATTATCAAAAAGTATTTATATTTTTAAGACACAATCAGATTTTTAGAAAATTATTACTTCATATGATTTCAATCGTAACAGTCACATATAATAATTTTAATGAGTTAATTGAAACTCTCAATTCAATTCCTGAATCAGATATTGTCGAATCAGTTGTAATTAATGGTGGTGATTGTAAAAAGACAAAAGATTTCCTTGAAAATTATCCCGGAAAATCAATATCAGAAAAAGATGATGGTATTGCTGATGCTTTTAATAAAAGCATAAAATTATCTTCAGGTGATTACATTATGTTTCTAAACTCTGGAGATATATTGTTATCTGCAGATTACCTTCAAAAAGCAAAATCAATACTTGATAATAATCAGGACATATCATTTGTACATTCTAATATAGTATTTTCTGATCAATTAGGTGTAGATTTGTATATGAAACCACAAATGAAAAATGTTGGATTTGGGATGCCCTACCATCATCAAACAATGATTGTAAGAAAGAAAATATTTGATGAAATCGGGATGTTTAAGACGGAACTTAAATACGCTATGGATTTTGATCTTGTTGTAAGAATGGAGAAAAAGGGATACAAAGGATTTTATATAGATGAAGGTGCTACTGTTAAAATGGATGGAAAAGGTATATCAGTAAGTGAAGAAAGTAACTCAATTAGGGAATGTTTTAAAATTTTAAGAAGTGAAAACTATTTTAATATTAGTAATACAATCGGGTACATTATAAGAATTAGTTTATTTTCTGCAAGAAAGTTACTTGAGTTAACGGGCAGCAAAATTTTATTAAAAAAACTCAAACAAATAAAACATACAACCTAAACAAATTTGTAAAAAAGTCCTCTTAATAATCCTGCAATCCTACCAGAAAAAAACGCAAAAGAAGTTAATGCCTTTTTAAAATTTAATGTAAACAATCCAACAGTAAAGTTTAAAGCAGGTATGGAAAACATTTCAATGAATTCATAAGATACAATCAGTTTTCCTTTCTTAAACAGCCATTTAGCTACAAGTGCACTTTTCCCGAATCCATATTTGAAAGATTTTTCAATTTCTCCCCAAAGTGAACGACTTAATTGAGGTGGATGAAAAATGATAAGTTCGTGGAAAAAATCTATTTTGTTTTTATTGAAGTATGCCTTCCAAACTAAATCAGTTTCTTCACTTGCTCCCCAATATGCCCCAACGCCAAAATCCGGACTGAATCTTTTCAACTCATCAAAAGTGCTTGCTCTTATAATCAAGTTAGATCCCATAATTTTTTTTGTATCAATAAATCCTTTGATTCCACCTTTCATTTTTTGCCTTTTACTGTAATACTGTTTATCTGTTTCGTTGAGATAAACCCCACCGATAAGATCGAGTTCAGGCCTTTTATTTAAAATATTCTGTAGAACAATTGAATAATTTTCATCTGGAAAACCGTCATCATCACAAAAAAAAATATAATTTGTTCCAACTGGAACTTTAATTGAATTTCGTGCTTCAGAAATGGACTTTGTATTTACTCTTGTAACTTCTATTAAAGGATTGAAAATGATTTCATAAGGTAAAATTAAACCTGTTATATTCTGATCAATAAGAAAAATCCTTTGTGGTTTTACCTTCTGAGATATAAGCGCATTTAAACATCTTTCTACAAGCATTTTATCTCGATTGAATGTATTAACAACAGCTATGTAATTCATTTCTTTTTAAATAGTGAAAAAATAATATTTTCATATAATTATATTTGATCTAATCAAAAATATGTTTTTTAGATACATCATAAAAGAACTAATAAAATAAGATTTGAAAATTCCAAAAGTTAAATATTCAATATCTGAGCTTTTCAGCTTTAAAAACTCCTCAAGATCAGAAAAGGCGAAAAAGAACATAATAATTTTGTTTATCCTACAGGTTTTTAACTTCTTTTCAATTATGGCATTAGTTCCTGTTTCAATAAATTATCTGGGAAAAGTTGAATATGGTATCTGGTTAACATTGGCATCAATTCTTAGCTGGTTAATCAATCTTGATTTTGGAATTGGAAACGGATTAAGAAATAAACTTGCTGAATCTTTAGCATTAAATGATCTTAAGTTAGCCCGGATTTATATAAGCACAGCTTATACAGTTTTTGCTATTGGAATTTCAATCGCACTTATATTTTACATATCTGTTCGCGGAATATTTAATTGGGGTGATATACTTAAAGCTCCTTCAGATTATTTTGAGCTATTAAACATTCTTGTTCTTTGGGTAATTATTCTGTCCCTTGTTCAGTTTTTGCTGAAATTATTAACTTCAATTATTAATGCTGATCAAAGACCTGCATTAAACGGACTGTTAAGTCTTTCAATTAATGCTTTAACCTTAGTGATTATATTCTTACTTTCAAAAACAACTGAAAAATCATTTACAACATTTGCAATAGTTTCAAGCTGTGTTCCTGTTTTAGTTTTTTTTATTGCTTCCTCTATTTTATTTAGTGGTCATTACAGAAAAATTGCACCTTCATTTAAATATATTGATTTTAAATATTCATCAGGTCTTGTTAAGCTTGGTATGCAGTTTTTTATTATTCAAATCTCAGGCTTAATAGTTTTTACAACAGATAATGTAATTATTGCACAATTATTCGGTCCTGAACAGGTTGTAATTTACAATGTTGCATATAAATATTTTTATATGATTCCACTTGTCTTTAATGTAATCTTAGCTCCCTTCTGGTCTGCTTTTACTGAAGCTTATGTTAAACAGGAATATGATTGGATAAAAAACTCAATGAAAAAATTGATTATGGCTTGGGCAGTGCTTTCTTTTGCCGCTTTAATAATGGTTATGATTGCAAACATAGTTTATAACATCTGGGTTGGTCCGGAAATACAAGTGCCATTTATCCTTTCAGTCTTTACAGGAATTTTTGTAATAATAGCTAATTGGAATAATATATTTGCATATTTTATAAACGGAGTAGGAAAAATTCGTATTTCATTATACTATTCAATATTTATTGCTCTCTTAAATATACCTTTATCAGTTTTATTGGCTAAATATTTAGGATTAGGTATATCAGGAGTAATACTTGCTACGAATTTTTGTTTAATTATAGGTTCAGTTTGGGCACCGATTCAATATCATAAAATTATTAATAACAAGGCTTCAGGAATTTGGAACAAATAAGTTGCAAAATTTGTAATTCAAAAAGTGAATTAGTATTTACTTCAAAGTGTTTGAAAAAATATGAAGTAAAATATTTTAAATGTAATCATTGTGGATATTTGTTTACTGAAGATCCATTCTGGTTAAATGAAGCTTACGAAAGAAGTATAAATATATCTGATACAGGGTTAATTAGTAGAAATATTTTTTTTTCACAGATTCTATCCGTTCTGATTTATTTCAATTTTAATAAAGATGCTACATTTTTGGATTATGCTGGAGGATATGGTTTATTCACTAGGTTAATGAGAGATATTGGCTTTGATTTTTATTGGTATGATCCCTATACGCAAAATTTATTCGCTAATGGGTTTGAAAAAAAATTAGATAATAATATTAAGTTTGAATTAATAACCGCCTTTGAAGTTTTTGAGCATTTTGAACAACCCAATCAAGAATTGTTAAAGATGTTTAAACTTACCAATACAGTTGTATTTTCAACGGAATTAATTCCGCAAGAAATACCAGATCCTGCATTGTGGTGGTATTATGGATTTGAACATGGTCAGCACATCTCTTTTTATTCATCAAGAACATTTGAATATCTGGCAAATAAATATGATCTCAATTATTACAATACTAATGGTATTCAGTTTCTTACAAAAAAACGCTTAAATAAAAATCAATTAATAGTATTTAAGAAATTACGGAATTTGGGTTTGTTAAGATTTGTAAAGAGTAGGATGAGAAGTAAGACTTTAGAAGATTGGGAAAGGTTAAAGAATAAGCCATAAAAAAGCATTTAATTATATGTTTAAAGTTTATTTGATAAAATTTTATAACGTTCTTAGATTTTTTTTCTATAATATAATAAATATTATAATAAATCTTTCTCCATATCAAATTACTTCAAAAACGCTTTTAATCATTCGACTTGATTCGATTGGGGATTATCTTCTTGTAAGAAATTATTTAAGATTATTTAAATCAAGTAAAAAGTACTGTGATTACAAAATAACTTTGTGCGGGAATATAGTCTGGAAAGATTTAGCAGAAACTTTTGATGCTGATGTTATAGATGATTTCATCTGGTTAGATAGAAAAAAATTTAATAACAACCTATTTTATAAATACAAATTATTAAAACAAATTCATCACAAAGGTTTTGAGGTAGTAATTGATACAACTTTCTCAAGAGAGATTCTATATGGTGATTCAATTGTTAAAACAAGCCGAGCTAAAGAAAGAATAGGAAGTTCCGGTTCACCTGATAGTTATGTAAAATGGAAACGTAATCTTATTTCTAATAGATTTTATACGAAGCTAATTCAGCACTCAACCAACAACCTCTTTGAATTTTATAGGAATAAAGAATTTTTCGGACAAATATTTGAGGAACCTAATAATATTTCTCAACCAAAAATGTTGGTTGAAAACATTCAAATGAAATTGCCTACAAAAAATGATTATATCGTTATTTTTCCAGGCGCACAAGAAAAAAAGAGAATGTGGCCTGAAGAAAATTTTAAAATAATTATAAAAGAAATTCTAAATAAATATAGTTTTGATATAATAATTGCAGGTTCGAATAATGAAAAAGAAATCGCCGAGAGACTTCTTGAGAATTTAAACAAAGAGAGAGTTTTTGATCTGACAGGCAGAACCACATTACCGGAATTAGCTAAACTTATATCTCTATCTAAGCTATTAATTTCGAACGAAACTAGTGCTGTTCATTTTGCTGCTTCCGTTGGGACAAAATTTATTTGCGTTTCAAATGGTAATCACTATGGAAGATTTAATCCTTATCCAAAAGAAATGAATGTAATGGGTAAATATATTTATCCACCGGAAATACAAAATAAAATAAATGATTTTGAAAATCTCTCAAATAAATACCGATTTTATTCAGATCTTGATATTAATTCTATATCTCCAGAGACTGTGATAATCACATTATCTCAAATATTATTAAACGATTTTCTTTAAAAAAATTGTAATTTTATTCTATAATTATTTAATAAGAGATGAAAAAATGTTAATCGGAATTATAGCAAACATTACAAAAGAAAAAGTTCTGGATGTTGTTTCATCTTTTCTAACAAAGCTCAAAAAGAATAATGTTGATTATCTTCTTACCCAATCTCTAACTGAAGAAAATGGTAAACTCAGAATTAAGTTGGACGAAGATTTCGTTATTGATGATAAAGAGGTCTATGAGAAATGCGATGTAATAATATCAATCGGCGGTGATGGAACTATGCTTGCAACAGCTTATAATGCACAGTTTTATGATAAACCTGTGCTTGGGGTTAACCTTGGCAAACTTGGTTTTCTTGCTGAAGTAAATATCGATCAGATTGATAAAGTTATAGAAGATTTAATTATAGGTAATTACAAAATTGAAGAGCGAATTATAATTTCAGGTGATTTTCTTGATTATAAATCAGAAAAGATCTACGCGATAAATGATATAGTTATCGATAAAGGCGGCTGGCCTAAAATGATTGAACTGACTGTTTGGATAGATGGTGAATATGTTACGACACTTTCAGCTGATGGATTAATTATTGCAACACCAATCGGTTCAACCGGATATTCTATATCAGTCGGTGGTCCAATTGTTTCACCCAAAACTGATGTAATTACAATTGCTCCTATTTCACCGCATAGCCTGACCGTCAGACCGTTAGTTCTTCCGGCAAATCAGGAAATATTAATTAAAGCTGATTCATTGCATACAGCAATTCAGGTTAATTGCGATGGACAGAGATCTTATTCCTTTCCTCCGCCGATGGAAATTAAAATCAAGAAAAGCGATAGACCCTTAAAACTCATTCATACTTCATTAACAACTTATTTTGAAACATTACGAAACAAACTTATGTGGGGAATAGATTTAAGAAACAAAAGAAAGTAATAGTACTATGTTAAAATATTTTTTTCTAATTAGTTTAATGTTATTAAATATGAAAAATTTTGCTCAAGATTTTAAGATTGCCGTTGACGAAAAGAATGGCGAACCGCTTATTCTTGGCTACTGCCCTGTCAGTCAAATGAATGATTCAGTTTTCTCAAACACCTGGACAGTAGAATATGAAAACTATCAGCCTGATTTTGAAACAATTGATATGCTCGAAGGTAAACTCAATGATATTGTAATTCAAATTGTTTTCCGTTCTACCTGCAGCGACAGCAGAGAACAACTGCCAAGATTTTTTAAAATTCTTAATGAACTCAATTATAATTTAAATACAATTACTTTAATTGGTGTAAACAGAGAAAAGAAAGGTTTATCCAACGAAGCTGAAGGACTTAACATCGAGTTTGTTCCAACAATTATATTTTATAAAGATGGAAGTGAAATTGGGCGAATTGTTGAAACACCAGCAGAAAGTTTGGAAGAGGATTTGTTAAAAATAGTCTCAGAGAAATGACTAAGAAGTGTCTTCTGAAGAAGTAATGGTTTATTCTGAAATTAATTTACTCTGTCACCCTAAATAGTTTCAAAGGGTGACAGAAATTTAAAATATCAATCTTTGATCCGATGCGATGGACCTCGACTTGATAATTTCAAGGTATATTATATTTAATTATTTACTTCTTCCATTACGGGAAGTTTAATCTTTTTAGGCTTTAATTCTTCTTTCTTTCCCTTACCATTTCCGTTACTTGCATTTTTACCATTCTTTCCATTAAGCTTATTCTTGCTCTTAAAGCCATTTGGATTATTAGCATCAGCGTAATTTTTATAAGTATAAATCTTATGCTGAAAGTTTCTTAAAATTATTCTTTCTTCATCTTTATGTAAAACATAATTTGGAAGTAAAGGAATTTTTCCACCGCCGCCGGGTGCATCAATAACAAAATGCGGAACAGCTAGTCCGCTTGTATGTCCGCGCAATGCCTCAACAATGCTTAATCCAGTTTCAATTGATGTTCTGAAATGATTAGCACCTTTGGTTTCATCAGCCATATACATGTAATATGGTCTGACTCTGATCTTAAGAAGTTTCTGCACTAATTCCTTCATTACCGCAGGATCATCATTCACGCCCTTCATGATAACTGTCTGATTACCCATTGGAATTCCGGCATCAGCCATCATCTGACAGGCTTTGGAACTTTCCGGAGTAATTTCCCAAGGATGATTAAAATGAGTATTACAATAAATCGGATGATACTTCTTTAACATATTAACGAGCTTCGGTGTAATACGATGCGGAAGCACACAAGGCATTCTTGAACCAAGCCGGATTATTTCAATATGAGGAATTTCTCTTAATCTTTGTAATATCTTTTCGAGCATTGCATCAGTCAACATTAACGGATCGCCGCCCGAAAGTATTACATCACGTATTTCGGTGTGCTGCTCAAGATAATTGAACGCACTTTCAAGACCTCTCATCGAAATCTTTTCATAATCTCCCACTTTTCTTTTTCTTGTACAAAAGCGGCAATACAATCCGCATTGACTTGTAACAAGAAACAGTGCACGATCCGGATAGCGATGAGTAATATTTGGTACCGGACTCATTGCATCTTCCATCAGAGGATCTTCAGCTGCATCAAAATCTTCCAGTTCTGTTTTATCAGGAACACATTGACGCCAGATTGGATCTCCCGGATAACGGATTAAGTTAAAATAATATGGATTGATACGAGCCTGGAAAAATTCATCAAGATCTTCTGCCACTTTTTTATCGATCCCGAATTTTTCAACTAGTTGATCGACAGTATGAACACTGTCTCGTACCATTTGCTGCCAAAGTTCCATAACGATTCCTCAGTGATTCTTATTATTAAAATACTTCCCAAAAACCAGCAGGTTGTCACCAACTGAATAAAAATCCTTTATCTCCGAAATAATCGTGTAATTATTTCTAAGATAAAAGTTCTGTGTAGAAGCATAGCTTTCTTTGGAAGAAGTTTCAGCAAGCAGCCATCTGCCGTTATTGTTTCTAACGAACTCTTCAGCATGAGTTAAAAGACTTTTTCCGATTCCTTTGCCTGAGAAAGTTGGATCGGAAACAATCCAATAAAGATCATAAACCCCATCAGTTAATGGTCGTCTTCCAGTACAATGATATCCAATAATCCTGCCATCATTTTCATAAACATAAACATGATAGTCGTCCTGATGAGGATTCATAACAGAAATATTCACAAGTTCCATTGCAACTTTAATTTCTTCTTCATTGAAGTTTGGAATCCTCGACAGCATCTCTTCAATTTCCACTTCGTCAGACCGCTTTATTTTTCGGATCATCATACTTTCTTTGTAATGCAAAATTAGTTATGGTAAATAAAAGTTCACTGTAATTTTTTCCTGAAGCTGCTGCAGCCCTTGCAAAACCGGAGTCGCTGGAAACATCAGGATTTGGATTCACCTCGATCACATACGGTATTCCATCATCAGATAATCTGATATCAACACGTGCATAGTCTCTGCATCCTAAAACATTATAAGCATCAACAGCAATTTCTTTAATCTGTTTTTCTTTTGATTCTTCTATATTAGCCGGACAAACCGGCTTTGTATAATTATAATAAGTACTTCCTTCGATCCATTTACCATCATAGGTTACAATCTTCGGTAAATTTTCCGGTAAGCCGGTAAAATCTATCTCTGATATTGGCAAAGTTTTACCACCAAGTACTGCACAGTTTAATTCTCTTCCAACAATATATTCTTCAACTATCAGTTTCTTATTATAAGTCTCAGTTAAAAAAGTAAAATGCTTTCTTAATTCCCTGTAATTATTTACAACAGAATTTTCCGAAATGCCTATACTTGCATCTTCATCAATAAGTTTTAGAATTAAAGGATAGTTAAGATTAATATCTTTTCTGGTAAACTTCTGATTTGGAGCTAATGTTATTGCTCTCGGAGTTTTTATTCCGTTTGAGTATAAAATTTCTTTCGTTCTTTTTTTATTAAGACAATTACCAAGCGTCTGAGGAACATTTCCTGTGTATTCATACTCCAGCAGTTCGTATAAACCTGCCATACAATATTCGTAGTGAGCAATTCCTTCTACCGATTCAACAAAATTTAAGATTGCATCAGGATTATATTTTGTTATTTCCTGTATTGTCCGGTTAACATCCCTATCAACAGCTAATGAACTGACATCTGAAAAAAATGTTCGGAGATGATTTTCAATTTCCATCATATTTGATGCAAAAGAATGTTCTGATAAATCTTTGCTGTCCGACTTTTCATCTGCAGGCTTGCCGTTATAAATCGGAAATATACTTACAGGCGAATTGTAACAAATTAATATTTTAGCTTTGGTTTTCATGCAATCTATAAAAGATTATATCTCCTGATTCCTGCGGCTAAAACATGATTTATCATATCGTTATACTCAATACCAGCAGCACGGGCAGCTTTAGGATAACTTGAGTTTTCATTCGGATCAGGAATGATTCCGGGCAAAGGATTAATCTCAATAATATTGGGTTCACCATTTTCATCAAGACGCAAATCTATCCTGCTCCAATCCCGGCATCTTAAAACTCTGTAAGTATCAAGACAAACTTTGTTTATCTTTTTTTCAAGTTCTTTTGTGATATCAGCCGGACAATCAAAAACATCAAACTCATTTTCTTTTGTGTCAAGTATCCATTTAGCTTCGTAAGAATACAGATGTACAGTTCCCTCTGGATATTTATCATACCTCATCTCAATTGCAGGCAAGACCGTGGCATCACCATTGTTGCCAAGAATTGCAACTGTAAACTCACGACCGGGTAAAAATTCTTCAACCAATGAAGATTGATTATACTCGGATGTAATCCTTTTAATCTCTCTTTCAAGTTCTGTTTGATTATGAACAAAAGATGAAGCATAAATTCCTTTACCGGAACCTTCGCTGATTGGTTTTACAATCATCGGGAATTTTAAGTTATGATTCTTTGCGTCTTCAACTTTATCGGCTACAAAAAACTTTGCATTAGGAATTTTATAATAACTTAAAATTTCTTTTGTGCGGGCTTTATCGAGACATATTGCTAAAGTAAGTGCATCGGAACCGGTATAAGGTATCTTAAGCATATCAAGCATTGCCGGAATCTGAGCTTCGCGGCTTACGCCATTAGCACCTTCAGCAATATTAAAAACAATATCGGGTTTTATTTCTCTGAATTTATTGTAGGCTTCTTCGTCTGCTTCGATAAGAGAAACATTATTGTAGATTGAGATTGCATCTTTAACTGCATTAATTGTTTCCCACGTGTCCCACTCGGCGTACTGATCAATTTCTGAATTTGATTTTTGTGATGATGAATTAAGGATTGGAGACACTACTGCAGGGAAAGAATCACTTTCAGGTTTAACATTATATGCCAAAGCAACATTCAACTTCTTGTTAAAGAAGGACGATAAAATATTTTTTTCTCCTACAATAATTTTTTCGATAGCAAATATAATGTTTATAAAAATTTTGTCAATAACTCGGCAACTTTGTTTAAAAATATTTTTTAAAGCGTCATCAACAAAAATTATTGTCTTCAGAAAATATTTTTAAATAAATTTTTCTGATAAAAATTTTTGAACGTCGTTTTGAGGCTCTGTTTATCGGTATAAAACTGCTGTGGTTATTTTTAACGTTACGCTATCTTGGCGTAAGAAAGATTTTCGGAGTAATGTTTAATCAGATTTTTCCGGATGACGGCTGAAAAATTTTTTTCTAACTTTGGGTCAACTTCAATTAATTTGAACGCACTTTGCTTCGCTTCAAGGATTAATTCCTGATCTTCAATGATGTTTGTGTACTTCAATTCAGGGAAACCACTTTGTTTTGTTCCGAAGATATCACCGGGTCCGCGGAGTTTTAAATCTATCTCAGAAATTTTAAATCCATCAAGATATTTTACCATCGATTGCAATCTTACAGAAGACTTATACCTTTCAAGTTGTGCTGAAGATAAATATTCCAGCTCAAGTTCGTTTGCATTTTGTTTTGCGGCAATCTCATCCTTTGTTATTAAAATGCAATAACTCTTTTTATTTCCTCTCCCTATTCTGCCGCGTAGCTGATGAAGCTGCGATAATCCAAAACGATGAGCATCATTTATTAAAATTATGTTTGCATCCGGAATGTCAATTCCAACTTCTATTACCGTAGTTGAAACTAAAACATCAAACATCTTTTTCTGAAACATCAGCATCACTTCTTCTTTTTCCTGCCAGCTCATTCTTCCATGAATTAAACCAAGTTTTAGATTTTGCAGGTGATTTTCTTTTAAATCCTCATAAAATGTTGTTGCAGCTTTTAAATCTAACTTTTCTGATTCTTCAACGAGCGGATAAACTAAAAAAGTCTGATAACCTTCTTTGGTTTTATCAACAATGAATTTATAAATCTCAGGCAATTTCTTTTCACCACGTAAAACAGTTTTAATCGGAATACGATTTTTAGGCATTTCATTAATGATTGATAAATCAAGATCGCCGTAAACCGTCATTGAAAGAGTTCGTGGAATTGGCGTAGCACTCATCACCAATACATCCGGTGTTTTGCCTTTGCTTTGTAATGCTGCTCTTTGTTTAACACCAAAACGATGCTGTTCATCTATTACAATTAATCCAAGATTATTAAATTTAACCTGCTCTTCAAAAATTGCGTGAGTTCCAATTATTATGTCTGCTTCCTGCAATTCAATGTCTGAAAGTTTTTTTGTCCGTTCGGATTTCTTTTGTCCACCCAATAGCAAACTTACTTTAACTTCCTTTTTAGGGTTTAACTTATAAAGTTTCTGCATCATAGCAGAAATATTTTTTGCATGCTGATCTGCTAAAATTTCCGTCGGTGCCATAAGTGCCGCTTGAAATCCGTTATCAACAGCAATAAGCATTGATATTAAAGCAACGATAGTTTTTCCGCTTCCAACATCACCTTGTAAAAGTCTGTTCATCGGTTTTTCTGAAAGCATATCGTTTTTAATTTCAGTTAAAACATTTAGCTGGGATTTTGTCAATTCAAACGGAAGCGTTTTAATAAAATCAGAAACAAGGCTAGTTTTTATTTCCATCTTGTTGCCAATGAGTTTTGTCTGATAATTATTTTTTCTGATCGCAACAAGCAGTTCAAGATAAAACATTTCTTCAAACTTGAATCTGTATTTTGCTTTTGTAAATAATTCATTGTTTTCAGGATAATGATAATTTTTAATTGCAGTTACAATATCAACAAGGTTATGTTGTTTAATAATTTCCTGTGGAAGGGTTTCCTCGATTTTATCTGCATATCTATCAACAGCAAAATGAATTATCCTTCTTAAGCTTAAATCCCCAATGTTGCGCTGTTTAAGTTCTTTGGGGATTCTGTAAAACGGAATTATTTTTCCTGTGTTCAAAAAACTTTGTGTTTCTTCTTCTGTAACTTTATCAAAATCTGGATGGATGATTTGCAGCTTGTTGTAATTTATTTCCGGTTTACCTGAGATTGCAAAGTAATCGCCTTCATTAAAGACAGAAAGAAAATATTTTACTCCCTGAAACCAAACACATTCAATAAATCCAGTTGAATCTCTGAACTGAACTTTAAGAATTTCTTTCCTGCCAAGATTCCTTTTTTCTTTATCAACTACTTTTGCAATTATTGTTGCTTCGCCATCATAACCGTTCATTGCATATCCATAAGCACGGGATGCAGTTAAAACAGTTGTGCGGTCTAAATGTCTTGATGGAAAATAAAAGATGAGATCGCGAATAGTATTTATCCCGATTTTAGAAAACGATTCTGCGCGTTTTGGTCCTACCGATTTAATATACTGGACAGATGAATCAAGAATATTTCCTTTATCAGATTTCATTGTCCTAAAAATAGATTATTAGATTTGTAAACTCAAATCGGAAGGCAGGTATATAAATAGAATATTTTTAACAAGCGGCAGGAAACAAAAATCAGGTTAGTTCATTGCAGGGAAAAATACCTTAAATGTTGTTCCTTCGCCAAACTCTGATTCAACTTCAATTTTACCTGAGTAGGAATCAACAATTCGTTTAACTATGGAAAGTCCTAAACCTGTTCCGCTAATATTTTTTGTTTTTTCATTTTTAGCACGGAAGAACTCACCGAACAGTCTTTGTTTGTCTTCAGGTTTTAATCCAATTCCACTGTCTTTTATTTCGGTTATAATATAATTATCCGATTGATAAAGACTGATATTTATTATTCCCTGATCGCGGTTATATTTAATTGCATTACTGATAAGATTTGTAAACAATCTTGATATCTCATCATTATCAGCTTTTATGCAAAGCTCTGATGCATCTTTTTCAAAAATAACCTGAATGCCCTTTTTATTAATATCGAGTTGAAACAGTTCAAGTATGGATGAAATGACTTCGTGCAGACAAACTTTTTTAATTTCGCGGTGAACAGTTTTTAATTCCATTCTTGAAATATCAAGAAGATCATTTACCATTTTAAGCAAACCATCCAATCTAACCATTGAACGGATTTCATATTCCTTCTTTTGTTCTGAAGTAAGTGTTATTGAATCATCATTAAATAATTTTAGAAAACCATAAACAGCCGCTATTGGCGCTTTGAGTTCGTGTGATACCATTGAAACGAATTGAGATTTTACAAATTCAATTTTCTTTAACTCTGTGATATCTTTAAACACAATTACAACTCCTGCTACATTATCTCCCGGATGTCTGACAGCAGAAGCAGTAACTTCAATAAAAAATTCCCTGTTTGGTTTTAGCTCAATCTGAATTGTGTATGATTTATTTTCATTTGAGGTATCGTTCAGGAGTTTATTGTATAACTCAAGTATTTCCGGGCGGAGTTTATCAAGAATATATTCTTCAACGGCGATTCCTGATAGTTCTAAAAATCTTAATGCAGCCGGATTGTAGAGAACAGCAAGTCCTTCCTTATTTATTACCAGAACACCATCAGTAATTGAGTTGATGATTGTATTCAATCTGGTTTTTTCAAACGCAACCTCGAGTAAGCGTTCTTCCCTTTCTCTTCGCCATTTATCAGCTTCAAGATTTACTAATCTTCTCTGATAACCTTCTTTAATATTTGCAATAAGTTCTTCAGGTGAAAAAGGTTTTGGTATATAACTGTGTGCACCAAGCCTGGTTGCTTCAACAGCAGTTTCATAACTTGCATAAGCAGTTGCGATAAAACATACAGTATAAGGAAATTTCTTTCTGATTTTTTTTAATACTTCAAGCCCATCAATATCAGGCATCTTTAAATCAATAACTGCAATATCAAATTCATTTTCAGTTCCAAACTTAATTCCTTCGGTTCCGTTTTCTGCGGTGGTAACTTCATAACCTTCCATTTCAAGCAGTCTCTGCGCACCAATACGAAGACCTTTTTCGTCATCAACAATCAGAACTTTCGGTTTGTAATTATTCATAGGTTACTATTTTAAGTGAACTCAGCCCAAATTCCTCTTTTAGTAAGAGAGGGACTTTTAAATTCTTCTTTCACTTTTTAAGAAAAGGAATTGAAGATGAGTCCAAATTTTTGGTTAAAAGAAAATGTCTGAAAATAAACTATTTAAATTATTGTTTTTATTGCCAACGATTCATTATAAAGAATTCAGACGAAGCAATCTTTATTAGCATTTTTGATTGCTTCTTCCCTATTTCCATCAATATCCGCAATGAACGAGTCTCATTATTTCTTCAATTCATAAAATGCTTCTAACTTCTCAACAAATTCTTCAATAATTACCGGTTTATGAATAAGTGCATCAGCTTTTATCCATTCTCTTTCTTCAGATGTTGATGCTCCGAATTTAAATCCGGTATCATAAGTTGCAGAAGTTAAAATAAATACAGGAATCTTTTTCCCGTGTTCATCATTTTTTATTCTGTAACATAGTACAAAACCCGAATCGTGTTCTTCCATAATCAAGTCAACCACACAGGCATCGGGTTTGGTTTTCTTAAAAACTTCAAAACCTTCTTTTCCGCTGGTTGCAGTAATTACTTCATAACCTTTTGATTCGATTAGTAATTTATTTTGTTCAAGAAGATCAAGATCGTCATCAACTAATAATATTTTTTTTCTGGTATTCATAAAGCTTCTATTCCTTCACTTACTTTTGTTATCTGATGTACCTGACTTTTAGGCAGTACAACACTAAATGTAGTGCCTTTTCCTGTTTCACTTGTAAAAGTGATATTTCCTTTATGCATTTTAATAATTCCGTATGAAATTGCAAGACCAAGACCGGTTCCTTTGCCCATACTTTTTGTTGTAAAGAATGGTATAAATATTTTGCCATAATTTTCTTTTGGTATTCCATTACCGGTATCCGAAAATTCAATTTTAACATTATCCCCGTTTAATGAAAGGGATATTTTTAATTCTCTTTTTCCATCAATATCGCTCATGGCATCACAGGCATTTTTTATAATATTAACAAAAACCTGTTTAAGCTGATCTTCGTCCCCGGTAATGCTGTAATGATTTTCTTCAATATCATACCTGAAACTAATTCCGCGATAAGCAGTATTTATCGCAAACGGTTTTAATGTTTCTTTTAATGTTTCTGCCAGGTCAAATTCTTTTAAGTTCAGTTTGCCCTGCCGTGCAAAGTTTAGAAGATTAGCTACAATATTTTTACATCTGTTTGCTTCTTCAACTATCAATTCAAGATCTTCCGCCTTCTGATCATTATTATAAATTTTTTCAAGATCTCTTTTAAGCATTGATGCATAAAGTAAAATTGCTCCGAGCGGATTATTAATTTCGTGTGCTACACCTGCTGCAAGCTGTCCGATAGACGCAAGTTTTTCTGCAACACGAAGCTGCTCTTCTGTATTGCTTAAGTTATCATAAGCAGTTTTTAATTCATCAAGAAGATAGGGCAGACACATTTCTTTTTCTGCAAGATCTTTTGCAATTGCAACAGCATATTCCCTGCAGGTTGCGTAACCGCAGGCACCACAGTTTAATTCATCTTTAACAGAATATTTTTTTGTCTGTGCTAATATTTCTTTAATCTTTTCTTCAGAAGGATACGGTCTCCTTTGATTATCTAAACCAAAGTTTCTTTTCAGATTTAATTTTCTTGCATTGTAAAGATTGCTCTTCCACACATGCTTATCAACATTGTTAATTTTTTCATCAATGTAGTTAATAACTTTTTCACGCCGCGCATAATAATTAAGCTCTGTATCAATCGCAGGACCGCTGATGCACCCCTCACAAAATAAAATATCAGTAAACTTTGCGTTGATATGATTGTTTGCAATCTCATCAATTATTTCAAGAACTTTTTTCTTGCCTTCAACCACAATTATATCTTTTTCAAGAATATCATCATTTACATCTGTGGTTTTTAACAAGCCGCCTGCAAGCGGATACGCTTTACCCATCATAGCATGCGGTCCATCAAATTCACTTTCTTCTAATTCGTCCGGATTTATTCTGCTGTATTCAAACATTTCTTTCAACTCTGAAAATGTCAGAACTGCATCAATTACTCCTGCAACATCTTCATCTCTTGCTTCGTGCTTTTTAGCAATACAAGGTCCGATAAAAACAATTTTACAATTTACATCTTCAGTTACTTTAAGATATCTGCCGAGTGCAATCATTGGCGAAACTACTTTTGCAAGATAAGGAACGAGTTTAACAAAATACTTTTGAATGTAACTAACAACTGCAGGACAGGCAGAGCTGATTACTGTCTTTTCAGAATCGCTGTTTATCACATCCATATAATCATTTGCAATCAGGTCAGCACCAAAAGCAGTTTCAATTACTTTTGTAAATCCAAGTTTTCTTAAAGCAGACGGAATTTTTCTGTAGTTGTCAGGAAACGATGCCGCAAAAGACGGAGCAACAATAGCAATTGTATTATTACCTGCAATCAAATCATAAGCAATATCAATTTCAGATAAAATCTGTTTTGCATCCTGTGAACAGACTTTTACACAATGCCCGCAGACAATACATCTTTCTTCAATCACCTTTGCCTGTCCGTCAATGACGCGAATAGCCGCAGCAGGACATTCTCTTATACAAGAGTAACATCTCTTACATCTGTCGGTTATCGTTGTAACTATTGCGTAATTCATTATGTAAAATTACTTAATTAAAATCATTTTCTTCGAGCTAATAAAATCACCAGCCTGTATTTTGTAAATGTAAACTCCGCTTGAAAGTTTGCTTGCATCGAAGTTTACTTCATATTTTCCTGCAGTTTTTTCTTCGTTAATAAGTGTTGCTACTACTGCACCAAGTATATCATAAATCCTCAGTGTTACAATACCATCTTGTGGGGTTTGGTAGCGGATTGAAGTACTTGGGTTGAAAGGGTTTGGATAGTTTTGTGAAAGTTCATACAATGTTGGTTTGTCCGCACCATTAAAGTTTCTAACCAATAAGTTTGACTTTTCTAACACTATATCATCTCTCTGTATATCGGATATAAACAAGTTTACTGAATCATTTACAGCAGTTGTAAGTTTTAAGTAATAACTGCCTGATTCAATTCCAAAGCAATCAATTAAATAACTTGGATTTGCATATATCTGAACATTAGATTTATTGTAAGTTATATTATCAAATGTACCAACTACCTGATTTGTTGCTGAATTAACAAGCTCGCACTTAAAATTTACATCAAAAATATCTGTTAGTACTGAATCTGCCAGGGAAGGATTTACAACATAATAATAATTTGAAAAAATCAGTTCGCTTTGCGAATTTAAACTGAATGATTCAGTCCTTGCAAATTCATTAAATTCTTCTACGCTATTAACGGGTAATGTATCTATTCTATTTACAAATCTTATTGCCTGACCATCTAACATAACTTCACCAATGTTAAACAAAAACTCTATATTATTTTTCTCAACTACACCTGATCTGCCATAACTAATATCTATAGTTTCGGTTTCTACCGCTTTTGCCAGAGGTACAAGTGAAAAGTTATTTGTGCACTTGTTCAGCAGGTAAGGTGCGGTAGTAGTATTGTTAAATACCATTACTTCTATATTGCTAAAGTAATCGGCATTGCTAGCCATTGTCTGTATTCCGTTTGATGTAAGATTTGTAATAGTACCATAAGTGCCGTCTGAGTTTCTTTTTACATATTTTGAATACTGACCGTTCATCTCGCTCCAGGTTAATATTGAGCCGTCAGCAGCACTTATGGAATTATTATTTGTGTAGTTTACATTATTACTAAAGCTGCTAAAACCACCCCAGCTTGAACGTAAGCCTGCTTTAACTACAGCAGCGTATCTTCTTAAACCGTCTTCATGCTCTTTTGCAATCACCTTATCCATTGCTGATGTATATATGCCTGTCCAGCTTATAAAAACATAATTATTAGAGCCTGCAATGCTGATATTTGGATTATTGTTTGTTTTAAAACCACTGCCAGTAGAAACATTAATTGCTGCATCATACTGCCAGGGACCTGTGTAACTTTCTGTAACTGCATATTTATACATTATCGAATTCTGACTTTCGTAAACCAAATGAATATGAGCATAACTTTCAACCACAGAAGGATTTATAGAATATAAATTTGTTCCCGGGATTGCTGCTTCATTGCTCCAGTTCCATAAGCCGGTATTTATATTAAACCACTTAGTTCTTTCTTTTAATCCTTCAGTTGAGTTTTTTCTGTATGCAATAAATAATTGAACCTGGTTATATGAGATAACAGGTTTTGCATTACCAAAGTACGATACAGGAAAGTTAGCTACTTCCTCACATTCATTTACAACCTGTGTGTAAACACCGCTTGCATTCGGAGCATAGGCTGATAAATAAATTATTGCATCATCGCCGTACACGGGATCATAAAACTCAAAAACAATTTTAACATTATTAACGTGATATTCTATTGCCGGGTTTTTAGCGTTTGTCATTAAAAGTTCTTCCTGCGACCAACTGCCATCAAAGTTTGAAGTTAAGCTGTATGTATAGTAAACATTTCCCATAGACTCATATACCAAATGATATATCCCGTTATCTGTTCTTACCATTTTACGCTGGCTGTTGCTGCTTATGCCGGCAGTTGAGCCTGACATTAGATGACCTTTGTATTTTGCTGTCACCGACCCATTTGCTCCTGTAAAGACAACTGCTTTTTGATCATAACCGGTTGGATTTGAACCAACCTGCTGCAAAGATGCGTTTGTGTTTGTTACCCAATCCTGGAAAAAAAATTTACGATTACCAATTAAACCGCCAAGGTTTTTTGTTATACTTAGCGGCGAACGAATGGAATAATATGGTGATGTCGGAGAAACTTCTTGCAACAGAAATACTCCACCATAAGATTGAGTTGAACTGTTATCTAAGTATAACGGGTAAGAATATGTCTTAAACACATCTGACTGGTACCAATTGCCATTGCTGCTGTAATAAAACCACGGGTCTTTAAATTCAAAATCCAAACCCGCATATTCAACTCCATCTACAAGTGCCTTTAAGCTGCATTTTTCTGTTGATTGAAATCTTGATTTCATAGTTCTTTCTGTAGAAGGAAGAAAAGTAAAGCTATTGGTCAAAGCATAAACTGGTGGAATATTGGGGTTATTATATTCCCACCGATTTTGTTTTTCAGTGTTTCCGGTGCTATTCCAATTAACAGCAAATGGTAAAACATTTGTTCTGATTGTATATGGATTACCGTATATCAAATCTCTGTGATCACCTGATGCAATAGGATCGTAATGATTTTCATTAAGTATTAAGCTGCCATAGCTTTCTGAAGTTTCTATATGATTTATAAATGTAACCGGTTCGGGGTTAGAAGAAATTGTTTTAACAACGGACACTTCGATATATGAGTCAAGATCCACCACCAGTACTTTTAATTCAATTGACTGAGCTGCCGGCATAACAAGGTTATACTTATATTCATTATCATAAAAATAATACTGGCTTCCATAAATATTATAATAATTTTGAGGTTGTGAATACGATTGAACCGGAATCGGATTAACGTTAGGATTTATGAACCAGGAAATAGCATACTTACCGCTGCCGCCATTTATATCCGCTATAAATTCTGATGAAGAATTATAATTTAATGTGTTTACGCCAAGTATATTAACTTCTAATCCTTGAGGAATATACGATACCTGATTATAAACAAAATTTTGCCAGGGATATTGATTTATATTCCAGGCAACATCATGGTAAGTGCCGTTATATTTCATTACAAAATCAGGTGCGCTGGCTCCTCCAATATCAGTGCTTTCAGGGGGTCTAACTGACATACTGTATCCGCTTAAATAATTGCCGTTCTGATCAACCCTATATGTTTTTACTATGCTTACCTGCTGCCTGGGTAATATGTAATTTATCGGGTGGAAATTTGGATCTGTATCAAAAGAAAAGTAGTAAAAAGTATCACTGCTGCATCCATAATTTGGCACTATTGGGAAACTTTTTACTGGTGGATAATTTTTAACCTTTATAATAAATGGATTCGGATCAGTAGCGGCAAATTCATCCAAATTACCGGGTTGTGGGTTATGTGGATTAAAGCCCAGATGTCCCCAGCCTCTATTCAGCAAGTCAGAATATGAGGGACAAGGATTTTGTGCGTTAACATTGATTACAAGTACAATTAAAAATACTGCAATTGATAAAATATACTTTTGAAATTTCTTTTTCATTTTATTTACTCCTTTTTACCTGTTTAATAATATTATAAATGCTTTACTGCCATTTGAACCTACTGCTACAGCAGTCTTACCTTTCTGTTTAACCATTAAACCAATTTGACTTTGCGGATTATATGGCAATCCTATTTGTGCCCAGCTCATTCCGTTAAAATGCTTCAGTGTGTTCCTGTCCCCTGCTATTATGTAATCATTTGATGAGTTGCCGCTGATTGAACCTATCGCACCTCTGTAATTTGAACCAATATTACCTCCTATATAATTTTCCGGCAGTGACCTTACATAATTCCATTTATTATTTTTAAATTCATATAATAAGCTGCCACCTGTATATACTGTTCCGTTTTCATCTATCCAAACTGCAGCTAAGTCTCCATATAGCTTATTGAACAGTTCATTTTCACTTATTATCTCTGCATTTATCATTACTGAAAATCCGCTTGAATTACCTTTTAATACAACACCTTTTACTTCCTGAACATTTATACCTACAGCATATACTTCATCATCATTTTTAGCGTAAATATCTGTAAGCGGTAAGGTTGTCCCGCTTGTTACACTTGTCCAGCTATTCCCGTTGTAATTTCCGATTTTGCCTTCATTACCAATTACATAAAAGTTGCTTTTACTATTACCCCATATTTTATTTATTGACATAGACAGATTTGAAGGTAAACAAAATTGATTTATCTGAACTCCTTCTTTTATTATAGCTATCTTATCACCACCTGTACTTAACCATAATTCATTATCACTAAACACATTTATTGACCTTGATGGATATGGTATTAAGTTAGACTGACTACAGACCACTGGAAAATAAATTCTTTTTAGTTCCCAGCTATTTCCATTCCAATGAAGAGAATTGTAAGGTATTAGGTCGGCTTGTCCTAAAGAATCATTAATATAAATCTCACCAACTGCCCATATATCATTTTCATTTATTATTGCTACATCATACAACCTGCTGCTGTTACCTGTAAGCGGTTCGCCAAATTCAAATGT
>JAKIZM010000031.1 GCA_022708025.1 Bacteroidota bacterium
TGTAGAACCCATTGCACTTAAAGATGGAGATGGGTTAATTAATAAAAACGGGACTGCTGCTTCTCCCTGAGGAAAAATTGTTATGTTAAGTGACAGGAATGAAATAAAACTAAGGACTAAAATCTTGGTTTTCATAATACTCTCCTGAAATTATGATAACAAAACTATTATAATGCCGTTTATTCAAACAAGGGAATAAGTCTTACCCTTGTGTTTATAATTGAACTCCTGCTGCTAATTTTAAAATTGTCCGTTTAGTGAATTTACCCGAAAATATATGTGAATCAGCTAGTGCAAGATCAACAGTAAACCCTTGAAAGTCTATATTAAATCCGGCTGTTATAAAAAGTGTATTAAACTCAGTATTTAATGCCGGGAAAAAAAGATTTTCTTTTTTATAGCTAAAATCATTCAGATAGAATCCTGCAGAAGCTCTTATCATTTCTGAAAAACTGTACAATATGCTGAAAGAAATTATTAAAGATCAAAAAAGAATTTTTGTTTTAGAAGATCATTCTGCTATTGGCGGATTAGCAGACAGATTGTTAAATGAATTAGTGTCAATTAGTGAAATTCGTGGCTTTGAATTTACTAATCTTGGATTACGAGAATATCCTGAATGCGGAACTCTTCTCGAAGTTCTTGAATATCACAAGCTTGATGGCAAATCACTTGCACAAAAAATTTCTGGAATTGCTGATATTGAATCGTTGGAAATAATCAAACAAAAATATACTGAAGAAGCTCCGCAGTAAATTATTTTGATTGCTGTTTGATAAGATTACCCAGTTGAAACTTACGGGTGATAAGATGCTTTAATGAAGATTAAAATATTGAGTTACACTTTTACTTTTACAACTACCTTTTTTACATAAGCTTTTTCTTTACATTTTATTCCGGGCATATGAACATCGCTTGGAAAAAATATTGCAAACATTCCTTCATCAACTTTGATGAAAGATTTATCACCTTCATAAAAGATAATGTCGTTTTGCTCATTGTATTCTGTTATTATCTTTTGGTTCTTCAACGGAGCATAGCCGATTAACTCACTGCCTTTTGCAACAAACTGAACATCTATATATTTTTTATGTGCTTCAAGTTTTCCTTCAGTTTCATCCTTGGTCCGATATTCACTGATTAAAGAAAAGATATTATTACTATCAATTTCATATTTGCCCGATTTCAGTTTTGAGAAATCAGTTTTAATTAAATAAGCCAATGCATCGTTAATTCTTTTTCCAAAGCCGGAATAAAGATAAGAGTATGAAAGTTTATCAATTATCATTTTAATCTCAATTAATAATTATCTGCCAAACCAATAATCAGGTTTTCTATGTTGGTGTGCAAGTGCGATTATAAATATGTGGTCTGATTCAATGGAGTATAAAATTTTGTAAGGAAATTTGTATAAGAGCGATTTTCTGATTTCCCCCTTTTCAACAGAAGCTGCAAAAGGAAACTTTACAATTCTATCAATATTTTTTCTTACTTCCGATTTAAAATTGATGCCCAATCCGGGATGTTCTAATTCATAATATGCAACAGCATCATCAAGCTCAAGCTTAACAAGTTCAGAAAAAATCACTTTCATTATTGTTGCTTAAAAATTTCCTCTATAGGAATGCCTTTAAGCTTTCCGTCTCTGTAAGCCTGTAATCTTTTCTCAGCTTCTTCAATCCAGATTTTTTCAATTTCTGCATCAGGTTCGTCCAGACTTTTTAAAATTCCCTCAATGATTAGAAGCCTTTCAGGCGGTGATAATTTTAATACACTTTCAATAATTTCTTTGCTGCTCATTTTTCATCCTTTATGTTTTCGGTAAAAGAAATATTTTCTTTACAACTTTCCTTATTGATTTAATATTTCAGAAAGGAATATTAAAAATCAACTTCCTAAAATCAATGTGTTTTTCAGTTTCTTAATGTATTGTTCTAAAATAAGTAATTATTGTTTATAGATTAAAATAGTTATTAAAAAATCTTTTTGCAGGAAATTATGGATAATAAATAATATAATAGGTTCACAGAAATAATAGCAAACCGTATTAAAGATTCCCGAGTCAATCAGCAAAAATATTTTTACTTAATCTTTAAAACAGCTCACTCAAATTATGAATATAAATTGCAACTCCTGTCATTTTTGTTTCAAAATCAAGTCCGGCAAAATAATTTGTATTATAATATCTGATATCAAGATGATCTTTTACAAAATTAGTAATAGAATTTTCAGTCCACATTGCAATTAGCTTCAACAAACCTTTTGCTTTTAATTCAAAACCATTTGTTTTTCTTTCATCAAAACCTCTACCCGAAAAGTGACCAAAAGAATAAGAGAAAGTTTCAGCGAAGTCCAGTCTCGTTCCTGCGTGAGAAACTACATTATCGCTACCCTTAATTAAAATGACATTTTCCCAAAAATCGAAATCATCCTCATATTTCCATTGACCTGAATTATTGAATCCGCGGGATATTAAAATATCGTCAGCTTCGACTGTGAATGATAAATTGAATGCATTAAATCTGAAATCATTTACCGCTAAATCAAATCCTGTTGAGATTCCATAACCAAGTCTTGCCATTCGCGGCAGCGGGTCTGCTTGATTTTTATCGATATAGTAAAAATAATCACCTTTGTTTGATTTAGAATAACCAAGGGAAAAATCAAATCTTGGATATGCTGAAACTTTTTCATTTATATCCGCAAGCATTTTGTCGTTGATTAATTTAAGAACGGGAATATTTAATAAAATTCCAATATCATTTACTGTGCTTTTTGCTTCCAATGCAGCTAATTCCTCATACGGTGAAAAGCCTCCTATAATTGAAGTGATATTTTTAATTGTATAACCAATACTTAATTGAGCTCCAAAATCAAAACATAAACCAAATGAGTAAGCGTTGTAATAATCTTCGGCTTCATAAGTTTCTAATGGTACAGGATCATTTGGACCAGTTATTATAAACTCGCCGAAATTCAGTTTAACTTTGGAGTAGCCGAAACCAAGACTTAGCGGAACACCTATTAAATCTTTGAAATTATAACCGGCATTGAATGCTAAGCTATTTAATTCTATTCGATCAAAACCTAACCATTCTATTTCTGAAGGATAAAAAATAAATGAAAGATTATTCGTTTGGCTTGTATGACCAAGTTGAGCAGGATTCCAAAGAAATCCGAACGGATCATCAGTTGGTAATGCAGTTCCTGTAGAACCCATTGCACTTAAAGATGGAGATGGGTTAATTAATAAAAACGGGACTGCTGCTTCTCCCTGAGGAAAAATTGTTATGTTAAGTGCCAGGAACGAAAAAAAACTAAGGACTAAAATCTTGGTTTTCATAATACTCTCCTGAAATTATGATAACAAAACTATTATATTGTAAATTATTCAAACAAGGGAATAAGTCCTGCCCTTGTGTTTATAATTGAACTCCTGCTGCTAATTTTAAAATTGTCTGTTTAGTAAATTTACCCGAAAATAAATGTGAATCAGCTAAAGCAAGATCAATAGAAATTATTGATATGTTCAGATTTAAACCTGTTGTTAAAAAAAATGCATTGAATTCTTCACCTAATTCCAGGCTGGAAAAGTTTTCATTTTTAAAATCAGTTGAGTAAAATCCCAATGAGGCTTTTACGATTTCTGAAAATTTATACAATCCGCTAAGAGAAAATTCTAATTGGTTTTTAAAATATTCTTTTTGCGAACTCCAGAATACAGCTCGCAAACCACCAAGAAACATTAAATCATTAGTTGCATCAACAGCAATGTTAAAATTTAATTCCGAAGGAGATTTATAAAATAATTCAATTGGATGCAGATAATAATTAGTTCTATTATTTGGATCAGGGATGCTTAGAAGATCAATATCAATTTGAGGATTAACATTAAGCTCACTTGATATTTCATAACTTAGTCCAAGTTGTAAAAATCTTTCCTCATCCAAATCGAATAACGAAGTTATACCAAAACTGAAACTGCTATAGTATCCCTTAGCATTTATATTATTATACAATATGTACATTGAATGTCGTAAATAATTCAGAGAGTATTTTAATCCGATTTGAATATCAAAACTGCTTTGTAATACTTCGGATAAAGAATAAGCTGTGGAAAGTGAATAACTTTGAATTGTGTTTTTTTCTCTGAGCTCAATAAATTCACCAGTGCCATCTGGACGATCCGGTGTGGTTATTGGTATCTTTCCAAATTCTTTTGTGCCGTTATATCTTTGTCCTAATCCTAATCCGAAAGAAAAATTACCATACTTTGCAACAGCACCAAATGATTGAGGAAAAAAGTTATAAATTCTTTTCATTCCTATATCAGCAATCCAGGCTTCTTTAAGATCGGTATTAAATTGATAGGAAATTGCGGCAGAATAATTTTTTAATCCGGTAATTGCAGCGGGATTCATAAAACTGATATTTGATACATCATTGACTATTGAGGAATTACCGGATGAGTTTAATAGATTCAGACCATATCCCTGGGGAAACAGAATGAGGTCGCTTTTAATTGTTAACTGCGCAAAAGTATTTACTGAAAAGAACACTAAGAGAAATAAAACTAAATTTTTCATAAAGAGTCCCTTAAAATGTGTTAAATGTCATTACAAGCGAAGCGAAGTGATCAATGATCTTTTACGTATTTCACTTCGCTTCACTCTTAAAGTAACTTATTTAATTATTTTCTTTTCCCTCAAAACAGTTTCAACAGTAGTCGGACCGATTTCCTGAAGATCATACTTTACACGAGTGCTTGGTTTTCTAATTTTAATATATCTTCTGAGATCAATAGGCGTTCCGATTACAACTGCATCGCATTTTGTATTATTGATTGTTGTTTCAAGATCTTTCAATTGTGCTGCACCATATCCCATTGCAGGTAACAATGTTCCGATGTTTGGATATTTCTTATAAGTATCAGTAATTGATTTTACAGTAAACGGTCTTGGATCAACTAATTCCTTTGCACCAACTTTCTGAGCAGCAACGACTCCCGCACCAAATTTCATTTCACCGTGAGTAAGCGTAGGACCATCTTCAACAACTAATACTCTTTTGCCTCTGATTAATTCCGGATGCTCAACTGTAACGGGTGAAGCGCCTTCAATTATCGTTGCTTTTGGATTTACTAATCTGATATTGTCTCTGACAGTATTAATTGCAGCCATATCCGCAGAATCAATTTTATTGATTATAACTGCATCAGCCATTCTTAACGATGTATTGCCGGGATAATATCGCATTTCGTGTCCCGGTCTGTGAGGATCAGCGACTGTAAATGTTACATCAGCTTTGTAAAAAGAAAAATCATTATTACCGCCATCCCAAAGAATAATATCAGCTTCTTTTTCTGCTTCTCTTAAAATCGCTTCATAGTCAACGCCTGCATAAATAACTCCGCCTCTTGCAATATGCGGTTCATATTCTTCGATCTCTTCGATTGTGCATTTATGTTTTTTTAGATCAGCATAAGTTGCAAATCGCTGAACTTTTTGTTTTACCAAATCGCCATAAGGCATTGGATGTCTGACCGCCACAACTTTTTTTCCTGCTTTGGTTAAGACATCAATAATTGTTCTTGATGTTTGAGATTTACCGCAACCAGTTCTGACAGCAAGCACTGCAATAACAGGTTTTTTACTTTTAATTTCAGTTTGTGCTGCTCCGAGTAATCTGAAGGAAGCACCGGCGGCATTAACAATCGAAGCTTTGGTCATAACATAATCAAATGTGATATCTGAGTATGAAAAAACAACCTCATCAACCTTTAATTTTTTAATCAATGATTCAAGTTCTTTTTCTTCATAGATTTTAATTCCGTTTGGATAAAGTTTGCCGGCAAGTTGTTTCGGATAAGTTCTTCCTTCGATGTTTGGAATTTGTGTTGCAGTAAAAGCTACTACATTGTAGTCTTTGTTATCTCTGAAGTAAACGTTGAAATTGTGAAAATCGCGCCCCGCTGCGCCCATAATCAACACGTTCTTACGAGCCATAAAAATACTCTCCTTTGTGTTTTAATTTTGAGTTGTTGAATAGAAAAATTGGTTCATATTATTAAAAATTCAATGCTTAAAATTACGGATTTTTATCAAGACTTGCGTTAGAATTTTTTTAAATTACAGTCATTAAAAAACATTCACTCTATAATTTTCTGAGGTGTGAAATGAAATCGCTTTTAATATTTGCTTTTCTGACTATTGCAGCTATCGCACAAAACAATCCAAAGTTTGATGATTATTTTTCGGATGAAACGCTCCGAATAGATTATTTTCATATCGGTGATGCAAAAACAGAAATGATAACGATTGATAAACTGCATCGCTATGGAATTTGGGCAGGCAGCTTAAATCATTTAATTGATAATTTTAATAACGGCAGTTATTATCTGAAAATTTACGATTCCGGGACAGATAAATTAATCTACTCAAAAGGTTTTGATACATTCTTTGGCGAATATGCTTCAAGCGATGATGGAATTAATGGAGTCACAAAAAGTTATCATGAAACTGCAATTATTCCTTTCCCTAAGAACAAAATTATTTTTGCTTTAGAAAAGCGGGATGATAAAAATGAATTGAAAGAATTTTTCAGAACTGAAATTGATCCGAATAGTATTTATATAATTAAGGATAAAATGGCTGATCAATCAGTTGAGATATTTAAACCAGTTTATAATGGTGATCCGCATAAGAAAGTTGATATTGTTATACTTTCAGAAGGTTACACAAAATCTGAAAAAGATAAATTTGAAAAAGATCTAAATCGTTTTGTTGATTATTTTTTTGAACAAGAGCCATATAAATCACAAAAAAGTGATTTTAATATTTATGGTGTGTTTAAGCCATCAGAAGAAAGCGGGACTGATTTACCGGGCGCAGATATTTTTGTAAATACAATTCTCAATACAACATTCTGGTCACTTGGCTCTGAAAGATATCTTATGACTGAAGATAACAAAACAATGCATGATCTTGCCGCATTTGTTCCTTATGATGCAATTTATATTCAGGTTAATCATCCTCGTTACGGCGGCGGTGGAATTTATAATCAATTCTGTACTTATACCACCGATAATCAATTTGCAAAGTATTTGTTCACTCACGAGTTCGGGCATTCGTTCAGCGGTTTAGCAGATGAATATTATACTTCTGATGTTGCATATAATGATTTCTTTAAACCAACAGTTGAACCGGTTGAACCAAACATTACTGCTTTGTTGGATCCGGAAAATATAAAATGGAAAAAATATTTGAGTGAAGGAATAGAAATACCTACACCCTGGGAGAAAAAAGAGTTTGATGCTTTCAGTTATGAATGGCTGAAGGAAAGAAACAGATTAAACAGCTATGTTGCAGAATTAAAAAAGAATCGTGCACCTGAAAATGAAATCAAAGCTGCTGAAGAAGAATATGCTATGAAGGATAAAAAGCAATCTGAAAAAGTTGATAAATATTTAATGAGCAGTAAATACTGGAATAAAGTAGGTGCATTTGAAGGAGCCGGTTATGTTGCAAACGGAATGTATAGACCAATGCTCGATTGCATAATGTTTTCGAAGGGAGATAAACCGTTCTGTAAAGTTTGTGAGGAGGCAATAAAAGCTGTTATAAAAAGTTATACTGAATAATTTTTTCATAATTCTTTGCGGTAAAAAATTAAGGAAGAAAAATATATTCTTTACAACTTCAGCGATCTTCCGGATAACGAGGTAAGGAAGTTTACGATCGGTGTGATAAAGAATTAATATAAGTCCGTTATCAATTCTTTAGTCAGTTAATAATCCTTCTTTAAAGAAATATTCAAAGTAATTTTAAGGTATCAACACCAGATATAATCCCCAGGTGACGCTACCCCAGGCAGTTACCGATTGAATGATGGAACCGTTCATTACTGCATCTTTAATATTGAATGCTAAACCGCCATTCCAGGAACTGTTGATATTTTCATTTAAATGTTCAATCCAGCTTTGACTATCGTCATCCCAGTAATAAACTATCATATTTTCATTTATAGTTGTGTTTTCATCAACGTCAACGTAATCTTCTCCATTATTTACAAAGTGACTCCCTTTAGGTTTTAAGGAAAGTGTTCCTGTTCGCACGATTCTTGTCTGTCCATTATCTTCGTCGGCATTATATGATAATGTTCCGGTTCCAAAAGTTACTTTGCCGTATAGGTCAATGTGAACATCAACCTGAACGGATTCATCAAATGCAGGGAAAGTATTTGCAAATCTTAATTTCAAAAAACCGGTATGCTCGTGACTAAAAACCTGTGGTGGCTCGGTTGGCTCTTCCTTTGAACAAGAAATTAGAAATATTAATAATACAGTAAGTGTTATTATAGTTAGTTTTCGGAGTAACATTTTCTAGCTCCTCATTTTTTATTAATAAATGCTGTTTATTCTTCATTCTCTTCTTCATTTGGAATTCCAAATAGAGGCATTTCAGAGAACTTTATATTTTTCGGTATTTCAAAATATTTAGCATCAACAGACACATTAGTTTTTATTGATGTAACTTCCTGCCGTGATTTCATTCCATCATCGTTCATTTCTTCCATCAGCATAAGTATTCCATTCCACGTTAATACCTTTCCCATATCATCCTTGAAGCAGACACAATCTTTATCCAGAAATTTTTCATTTGCCGATCTTTTCATACCCATTTTTGAATATAAGTCTTCTGTTACTTTATCATAATCCTGTTTATCCATTTTTATCAAAGATTCAATCACTGGGTTTTTCATCTTTAATCCTTCATCAGGTTTGGAAGGATCGAAGATATATTGATACTCTTTGTATGAAATTACCCAGCCTTTGTTTATTCTATCTCCTCTTTTTGTATCCATTTTCATTGCAGTTTTGTATCCAAATTCATCAAAGTACATTATTCCTTTTCCCACTTCGGATCCAAAATATTTATATTCGATTATTCCTGATTTGATGCCGTATGGTTTAAGAGAAACTTCTTGCGCATGCAATTGAGTTCCAATAATGAATGTAAACAAGAGGAATAGTATTGCTGCAGAAAATTTTGATAAATTTTTCATTTTGATTTCTTCAGTTGAAATTATTTTTTAATTAGTTCTACTCTTCTGTTTTTTGCTTTGCCTTCTGCAGTAGAGTTATCTGCAATAGGTTTTTCTTCTCCAAAGCCTGCAGAGCTTAATCTTGCGGCGTCGATACCTCCTTTAGTGATTGCTGCCACAACTGCCTTTGCACGGTCTTCAGAAAGTTTTAAGTTGGATTCATTGCTTCCGTCTGAATCCGTATGCCCCTCCACACTTATTTTGATATCAGGAGCTTGTTTCATCATTTCAATTATCTGTTCAATAACAGGCATAGATTCTTCTTTAATATTTGATTTACCAGAATCAAAATTGATATAAAGAATTGCTTTACCGGTTTCATTTAGTTCTTTAAGAATTGCATTTGCAGTTATCTCCTGTTCAACTTCATCTTTTTCTACAATTGTTAAGTCGTAGTAGTAATCGCTTGCATAAACTTCAGCCCAGGTTTCTTTATTGCCCTGTTTTAAAAACATATAACCCCGATTATTATATGGTTCATATATTTTACCCCCAATGTTTTTAATTGCATTGGTATAATTTCTCACAATTTTTAATGGGGCTTCTTCACAATCACATTCGTAATAGATTGTAGTTTTAGTTCCCTCAACAATTGATTCGTTTTCACCATCCAGCGTAAATGTATAAGACCCGAATTCTTCAACTGTATATTCTTTAATGTTGAATCCGGATATGCGATTAAACATAGGATGATCTTTACTGCCTGGAATGTCTTGAGAAATAGAAAGCGGCGAGAAAATAAATATTACGATAATTGGTATTAGCATTTTCATTTTTTCTCCAATTTTATTTGGTGTATAATATTTTTATTGTTCTAAAATCTTCACTCATCCGACAGAAGTGAAGCTTCTAAGGAAAAAGCTTTTCATGATTTTCAGTTTACTTTTTTATCTAATTAGCAACATTTTCTTTGTTTCAATATAATTACCTGCTCTTAATTGATAGAAATAAACTCCACTTGAGAGATTCTGACCTCCGTCAGAATGACCGTTGAATTCTACTTCATAGATTCCTGCTGGTTTGTATTCATTGACTAATGTTGCAACTTCATTTCCGAGGATATCGTATACTTTCAATGTTACGAACCCCACCTCGTTCCTCCCCTTTATTAAAGGGGAGGATGCAGGAGGGGTTGGAATTGAGTAACGGATTTTTGTAACCGGATTGAACAGATTTGGATAATTCTGTTTGATTGAAAATTCTTCAACTAAGCTTTTATTATCATTAACCGATGTTACCTCGCCATTTGTGGTATGAAATATTAAACCACCACTACCTATTGCGGTTCCGTTATTTTGGTCTGTGGAGTAAACGCTTATCAGGTTGTATGGCATTTCGTACAATTGTGTCGTCCAGGTTGTGCCACCATCAGTGGTTCTGATTATATTTTGTTGTACTCCAACAGCAGTGCCTGTATTCTTATCGGTAAAAGAAATACTATATAAATCACGGGATACAACGCTGTTTTGCTGATACCACTGTGATTTAGCATGTGAAGTAATAATAAAGAATGCTAAAAAAATCAGTAGTGAAGTTTTCATTTCAAACCTCATAATGATTTTATTTAATCAAAATCATCTTCTTTGTGTTTACATAACTTCCAGCATCCATCCTGAATAGGTAAATCCCCGATGATAATGATGACGCATCAAAATTCCTTTTATGCCAACCGGCTTCCATTTCTTCATTTACAAGCGTAGCAACTTCGCTGCCCAGTATATCATAAATTTTAATAAGCACATTGCTTCTTTCTGGCACTGCAAACTGTATCGTTGTAGTCGGATTAAACGGATTTGGATAGTTTTGCTCTAGTTTAAAAAAAGCTGGAAGCAGATCATCTTCACTGACATCTGTGCCTGTTACCTCCTGATAAATATACCAGAAACCGGATCGATGTTGATAGTCTGGGTTTACTGAACTTCCAATGAATGATTCAGCAACGCTGCATAATATTGACTCATTTATATTGTTTGAAATGGCAAGACTTCCGCCACTGTTGAATGAACTGTTAGTAATCATATATTGAGCAACATTGGTTTCAGTTAACAAAAAAAATGTTGTCAATAAAATCAAGAAAAATTTATATTTCATTTTCTTATCCTCTTTCTATTCATTTTCTGAATAATAGACAGGCAGCAGCTATTTGTTTTCTCTATTACTGCTGCCTTGTTATTTTATTTACCCTTTACTTTTTGTAAATAACAAAACTAAAAACCCTATCAGTAGGAGTACCAGAACTATTTACTTTTTACTATAATATTTAAATCATATAATAATAGTTGGTTCTCTTTAGTATTTCTTAGGAATAAAAATAGCTGTCATTGTCTTAGGAGAAACATTTGCGTTACCAGTACCAAAAGATGTATTTCCCTGGACTAAAGCGAAAAAGTTATAATTTCCAGCACTAGTAATTGTAAATACACCTGTAGCGCAAAATGACTCATAAAATCGTAATGTTCCTGAACCGTCCAGTCTTCCAATAGAGACACTTGTTTCGTCCGGAAGAGTTGTGTTATTGCTATTTATACCAACAACAAGCGTTTTATGGTCTCCAAAAAAAACTGCATCTCCACTCAATGTTACATAAACATATCCACTTGAAGGAGCAGTTAAAGTAAGGCTTCCCATATTTATAACTGTTGAACTATTTGCAGGAACTCCAAAATAGCTACCACCCCAGGTCCTAAATTCTATACCGGCATCGCCAGATATTTTTGAAACTGATATAGCTGCTGAGTTATTAATATCTGAATTTACAATTGTTCCATCGGCAATTTTTGAACTTGTAACAGAATTATTCTGAAGCATTGTACTAGTAATACCATCATTAGCAATACTAATTGTTCCAGTTGATGTAATTGGTCCTCCGGTTAATCCGGAACCTGTATTTACCTGTGTAACTGTTCCTCCGCCTCCGCCAGCTGCAGAAATTGTTAAATTATTTCCACTTGGTGTTATTGTTATATTGCTGCCCGCAACCAGGTTTACATTATCCTTTATTCCATTTAAGCTTTTTACTACTGATCCGGTTGCAATTTTTGAGGCAGTAATGCTTCCATCAAGTACATTCATTGTATAGTAGCTGTATGGAACTGATGTCAGTGGAATACGCGGAGTAAACTCAGTGCTGCTTCCGACTTTTATACCCAGCCATAAAGCTGTAGTAAAAATATTCTGAGGAATTGCAGTTACACTGCCCAGTGCCGTATTAATAATCCCATTTGTAATATTTAAACTTTTAGATTCAGACCATAAATTTGTTCCGCCGGTTTCAGCATTATAAATAGTAAATGTAAGATCATAATTACCGTTTGGTACAACATTGCCAAAGGGGTCTTTTAACACGCCCTGATAATTAATTGTTTGCGGAATTCCTTGCGGGTAAATCGTAGAGAAGGAAATTATTAATAATAAAAGTAATCTTTTCATTTTTGAGCCTCTCATTTTTTGTTAATATTATTATGATTTATTTAGTTCTTGAAAAAGAAATATCAATGCTAATAGCAGCAGTCCGTAAATTTTGAAGAAATTAACTCTTAAAAAGAGTAAATGTTGTTCAAATTGATTTTTCATATTATTACCTCATAATTAAAAGATTAAATATTAACAGCATTAGTGTTATGGTAACAATAATCAGTAAAGCATAAATACTTATCGACATTTTCTTTTCTTTTTTGCGTATTTGTATCTCTGTTCTTTTATTTTCTGAATAATCGCTATCGGTTGAATGCTTCATTTTATTATAATTTTTTTAATTGCTAATCTAACTTTTTTAGGCAGGGACAAATTGCTTTTTTGTTCCAATGTTTTGCTGTTTTGATGCAAAATGAAAAAATATTATTTGCGGATAATTAAGTGTTGCTGTTAACGGATTAACAGGCTTTACAAACTGAGGTTTATGCTGCTGACTTGAGTGTTATAATCTGAAGGCAAACAATTAAAATGTTTCTGAAATGCACGTGTAAATTGAGCCGGACTGCCAAAGCCAACTTCTAAAGCAATTTGAGTAATGCTTAACTTTTTTTCAAGTATCAGCTTTGCGGACCTGTTAAGTTTGTAGTTTCGTATGAATTCACCGGGACCGAGTCCTGCAATCAACTGCATTTTTCTTGTAAGTTGGCTTCTGCTCATAAACATTTCTTTTGCGAGTATCTCGCTATTAAAATTCTCATCATTAAGATAATTTTCAACAACGGATGATGCTTTTTCAATAAATTCCTTTTCCGCAACATTATAAATAACAGACTCAGAAGGGAAGGTGATGTGTTTACTGAATTTTTCTTTTAGCAGCTTTCTTTGTTCAATCAGATTTTTAACGCGGATCAATAATTCTTTTTGCTCAAAAGGTTTTGTGATGTAATCGTCAGCACCAAGTTCCAAACCATCAAGTTTGCTTTTATGATCTACTTTAGCAGTAAGCAGAATTACAGGAATGTGGCTTGTCTTCCAATCAGATTTTACTTTTCTGCAAAATTCAAATCCATCCATTCCTGGCATCATTACATCGCTTATTATTAAATCCGGCAGATCATTTTTTGTTATTTCAATTCCGCGCTCACCTGAATCTGCAAGCAGAACATTATACTCAGATTTAAGAAGATCATTTACATATATTCTTACATCCTCGTTGTCTTCAACGAAAAGTATTGATGGTTTTTCTTTTGTAATTTCTGCAGTTGCATTTATTTGTTGTTGTATCAGATGATCGATTTTTTTAGCAGATGTTATTCCAGTTTTCGTTGTTAATTCATCCTGTTCTTCTGAAAGAGATTTCTTAACTGGTATTGTCAGAATAAATTCAGTTCCTTTGCCTTCGGAACTTTCAACTTTAATTTCCCATTTATGGAGCGAAACCAGTTCCTTAACAAGTGCAAGACCAATACCTGAGCCTCCGAAACTTCTTTTTGATGAACTATCAATCTGATAAAATCTATCAAATATTTTATTCTGAAATTCTTTTGGAATACCCATTCCGGTATCTTTAACCGAAACGATAACTTGATCGGTATTGTTTTCAGGATTATAAACATTAACATGAATGCTTCCGCCTGAAGGTGTGAACTTAAAAGCATTGCTTAAAAGATTATTAATTATTTTTTCCAGTTTGTCTTTATCAATCATTGAGTAAAATGATTCTTCTGCAGATGAAAAAACAAAATTGATGTTTTTATCTTCAGAAAGTGGTTTCAGATTATTGAAGCAGGATTTTACAATATCAACAATGTTATGACAATCAACCTTTAACGGCATAGTTTCAGCTTCCAGTTGTGAAAGCTCAAGTAATTGATCTATAAGTGTCTGAAGTTTGTCAGTATTTCTTAAAAGCATTTTGTAATAGTCAGGAAGATTTTCTTTTATCCTTCCGTTGATAAGCTGTTCAAGAGGTCCTTTTATCAAAGTTAAGGGAGTTCTGAATTCGTGAGACAGATTAGCAAAAAATCTTGATTTCATCTGTTCAATTTCTCGCAGATGATATGATTCAAACTCACGCATTTTTAATTCCTGTTGAAGACGTGTTCTGTTTGCCTGAAATTTTATAATTCCAAAGATACCGGCAACAAAAACAACAAAGTATAAAAGGATTGCCCATCCGGTTTGCCACCACGGCGGTGTAATAGTAATGTTAATTGTTTTGATATTATCATACCAAACACCATCATTATTAGTTGACCTTACTTTAAAAGTGTATTTGCCGGGATTAAGGTTTGTGTATGTAACAAATCTCCGCACTTCACTGTTTATCCATTCATTTTCAAAACCTTCCATTTTGTATGCGTAATGGATAGATCCGGGAGATGAATAATCAATTGCTGCAAACTGAAATGAAAAGACATTTTGTCTGTGAGAAAGAATAATCTCTTCTGTAAAAAGAATGCTTTGTTTCAGAGGAGAATCTTCTCCTATCTTAACTGATTCGTTGAATATCTGAAAATCAGTAATAAGTATCGGCGGCGTGTAATGAGAAATCTCAATATCTGAAGGTCTGAAATAATTCAGACCTTCGTTACTTCCCATAAAAATATATCCGTTTTTATTTATTGCTGCAGATGATAAGTTAATATCAGTACCTGAAATACCATCAGCTTGATTAAAATTTGTAAATTTGTTTTGCTGAGTATTGAACAATGAAATACCGGAGCTTGTCCCAATCCATAAGTTTCCATCATTATCTTCAATAATGCTTCTGATAGAATTATCTGAAAGTCCATCTTCAATTCCGTAATGTGTTATCTCAACAGCCGGTTTATTAAGGATGCTTATTTTTTCAGCAGAATTTTTTACTACAAATTTTTCCAGTCCGTTGTTAGTGCCAAGCCAAAGGATTGTTTCATCATCTTTTTTGTCTTTAAGATGTTTGGATTCGCAGATTGAATAAATGCTGTTGTTGCTGATACATCCTTTTTCTCCAGCCATCCACCTGTGGAATTTTCCACCGTTTTCATCGATAAATAAGTTCAAACCTCCGCCATCTGTTCCAATCCATATCCGTCCTTTTGTATCCTGATAAACTGACCAGACGTCTTCACAACTGATTGAATTTATATTTTCAGGATGATTGAGCCAATGTTGATATTTCAGTGTAACAGGATTCAAGCAGGCAAGACCAAATGCCCAGTAACCAATCCAGATTTTATTTTTATTATCACAAAAAACTACTTTATTAAATTTCGGAGATTGTGTGTTTGTCCGTTCAGGAAACATCTGAATGTGTTCGAACTTACTGCTTTTCTTATCAAGTTTGACCAGACCAGAACCATAAGTTCCTATCCACAAATTTCCGGAATGATCGGGTGTTAATGACCAGACATTTAATTTTTCAGAGCCTGATATCTTTTTAAAAATAATATCATTTGTGCCACTTGATGTTTTAAAGACACCTTCATCGGTACCAAGCCAGATAATATTATCTTCAGTAATTGTAACTGCTTTAATATTTTTTTTATATATCTCGTTTAGATTTGCGATATTGAATCCGGAATCGAGAATAGGATTAAACTTATTACTCTTTGTTGAAAGGTAACATAATCCTTTATCTGTTGCCAGCCAGAGAACACCTGAACGGTCTCTGTATATTCGTTGAATCTGATTACTCGGAATGCTGCCCGGATCCATTTTATCCTCAACAAACCTCATCATAGTGCCATTGCTAAGATTTAATCTTACCAAACCCGCAAAAGTGTTAATCCACAGAATTCTTTCTCCGCTTTGATTAATTTCATCCAGTACATAATCAGCAGAAGTACCAAATTGAAAATTATGAGGATTATCAATTTTAATCTGAGAAAACTTTTCTGTGTGAGTATCAAGTTTAGTTAATCCATCTGCAGTTCCTATCCATAGTATGCTAGGCTCAATTTTAGATCTTGAAAGCGCCCAGACAATATTATGACTTATACAATCGCGTTGGCCTTCGATCTTATAATAGCGCTCGAATATTGTTGGTGATGTGTTTGGATTAAATTTGTTTAAACCGAAATAAGTGGCAATCCAGATATTACCGTTCTCATCTTCTGTAATTGATGAGATGTAGTTATTGCTTATTGAAGTATTATTATCCGAATCGAAATAGAAGTGCTCCATATTACCTGAAACCGGATCAAGTCTGTGTAATCCATTACGGTAGGTCCCTATCCATATTTTCTCTTTACTGTCTTCATAGATACAGTTGATTGCATTTTCTTTTATTTCATCAGATGAGATCTTCCATTGGGAAAATTTTTCAGTGGTTGGATTAAAACAATTAAGTATGCCATTCTTTGTTCCGATCCAAATATTTCCTTTGCTATCTTCCTTGAGTGCCCAAATGGAATTATCAGATAATGAATTTTGATCTTTCGGATCGTGTCTGAAAATTCTGAAGTCATAACCATCAAACCGGTTTAAACCATCTTCAGTTGCAAACCATAAAAAGCCGGACTTATCCTGAATGATATCCAATACATTATTATTCGAGAGACCATCGGCAGTCGTTAACTTATTGAAGAATATTGATTGAGTGAAAACGACATTAGTAAACAATATTCCAATAATAAATATTTTAATCCCCTGATTCATAATTATGTATTGGTTGTTGTTATCTCATCTGAGTAAAACCATTTTTTTTGTTTCTAAAAAATTATCAGCTTTTAGTTGATAGAAATAAACACCAGATGCTAGATGCTTGTTGCTTGATGCTGAATTGAATTCAACTTCATAAGTTCCGACAGGTTTTTCTTCGTTAACTAATGTTGCAACTTCATTTCCTAGTATGTCATATACTTTCAATGTTACGAACCCCACCTCGTTCCTCCCCTTTATTAAAGGGGAGGATGCAGGAGGGGTTGGAATTGAATAACGAATTTTTGTGCTTGGATTGAACGGATTTGGATAATTCTGTTCCAATGCAAATTCATTTGGTAAAAGGATTTCAGCTTCAACTGTTTTTGAATATTCAAACGATCCATCAAAGTCAATTTGTTTTAATCTGTATTGATATTTACCTGCGGGAAGATTTTTATCTGTAAAAGAATAAATATGAGGTTTTGTAGTAGTTCCATTGCCTTTAATAAATTCAATGCTTTCCCAGGCCCCACTTCTTGCGTCTAGCTTCTTACTTCTTTCGACTTGAAATCCAGCATTGTTTGTTTCAGTTGCAGTTGTCCAGTTAAGTGTAATATCATTATTTATAACAGAAGCAGTAAATGAAACAAGTTCAACCGGGACATAATCAGGAACGTAAGCTGTGGCTTCATTACCGTAAATGCTATTCATTCCCATTGCGATAAGTTTTATTCTGTATGTATAAGTTTCATCCAGATTAACATTTGTATCTTCAAATGAATGTGTGCTTAAGTCCGTTTCTGCTATTTTTACATAAGGATTATTGCTAGTAGGTAATCCCAATTTTCTCTGAAGCTCATAACCAACCATTCCAGAAGGAGCTGAACCATTATTCCAGTTTAATGTAACTTTTAATTCACTTTCACTCGCAACAGCTGTGAGCATACTTGGGGGAAGAGGTGGCGTTAAAGGAATAATAGGATTTACTGATACATCATCAATGATAAAGAAATCGATATTATTGGAATTACCTTTATAATAAAAACCTAGCTGAAACTTTTCAGGCGTTTCTATTTGCGTAACAAAATTTTCAGGTCCCATATTAGTTGTAGCATTTAACTCCCAGATAGAATTCCAATCTGTTCCTGAGTTTGTGGTATAAGCACATCCGACTGTTACCGTATCAGACCACCAATCTTCAAAATATTTAAATTCTATTTCTGCCATTCCACCATCCTGAACAGGAAGTTCTGGTGAGATGATGTATGAATATCCATTGAAAAGGGGATCCCAGGTAAATCTTATTTCTCCCGCTAATCCACCTGCTTGATTTGTATTTGACCAGGACCAGTTATTTTGTCCTAATGGACCGATTGCCTGCCATCCATTTAAGTTGTTATCAAAAGTAAATTCATAATTGTAATACATTATTCCAAATCTATAGAAATACCAGACAGGCGATACTGATGCCCCGTTTGAGTTATATTCAACAACTTTCCAGAAATATTTACTTTCAGTTAGTTGTCCGTATTCACTTAATGAGTAATTATTAAAAATAGTTGATGGCGATCCGTTTTTAACACGCGCCGAAGCATCGGAGTTAAACACAAGCAAAGAATCACTAGAAAAATAAACTTCGTTGTAAGTAACACCAGAAGGATTTTGCCAATACAAAATATGATTGGATATTGAAATACCTTTCGCACCGTTTGCTGTCATAGGATTATATGCGGCATCAGGAACCTGAGAATATGATAACCCTGCATAAAGAATAATTATAGCAAATAACTTATTCATACTGCCTCCTGTTTTATAATTAGATAATTATTTTAAATACATCATTTTCTTCGTTTGAACAAAGTCGCCTGCTTTTAATTGATAGAAATAAACTCCGCTTGAGAGATTCTGACCTTCGTCAGAATGACTGTTGAATTCAACTTCATAAGTTCCGGCAGGTTTGTATTCATTGACTAATGTTGCCACCTCATTTCCGAGAACATCGTAAACTTTTAATGTTACAAACCTCTCCCTATGTCCCTCTCCTTGGTAAGGAGAGGGATTTAAGGGTGAGGTTGGAATTGAATAACGAATCTTTGTTACAGGATTAAATGGATTAGGATAATTCTGTTGCAATGCAAATTCATTTGGTGATAAAATTTCAGCTTCAACTGTTTTTGAATATTCAAACGATCCATCAAGATCAATTTGTTTTAATCTGTATTGATAAATACCTGCGGAAAGATTTTTATCTGTAAAGGAATAAGTATGAGGTTTAGTAGTAGTTCCATTGCCAGCAATAAATTCAATATTTTCCCAAGCTTCACTTCTTGCATCTATCTTCTTACTTCTTTCAATTTGAAAACCAGCATTATTTGTTTCTGTTGCAGTTGTCCAGTTAAGTGTTACATCACTTTTCTGAACGCTAGCAGTAAACTGAGTAAGTTCAACTGGTATATTTGCCGGTTGATCATATTTTAAAATAACTCCGCTGTTACCAACGATCCAGGCGTGTGCTGCATCGGTCATATATATGTCTGAGAAAGTAGAAATAGTATAACGTGGTTCAAGATTCCAGTTAGCTCCTCCATCGGTTGTAATATAAACATAACCGCTGGCACAAGCAGTCATTCCGATTGTTCCCAATACAGGTGATTCAGCGAAATGGATTCCCCAAACTGTATTTTCAGGCGGAGTTGTTGCAGTTAACCAGCTTGTACCACCGTTGGTTGTATAATATGTATTTCCAAGTGTACCACCGGCAATTCCTCGTTCACGATCAACGAATGAAATACCATAAGTACCAATTCCACCAACTGCAAGCTGCTGCTGCCATGTTAAACCTCCATCGGTTGTTCTTACTATTCTTTCACCTGTTCCGGCAACCCATCCGTAAAGCGAATCAACCATGTCCATATCCCAAGGATTAAATCCTGTAATTGTTGAAATAATTGTCCAGTTAAATCCGCCATCAGTTGATTTAGCAACAGTGCCATTATATGCCGCTACAATTCCGAAGTTATCATTTATGAAATCAATTGCCAGAATATCCGAGTTGGTTCCGGTTATTCCTGTTGCAATAAGATTCCAGTTATTACCACCATTAGTTGTTACGATTACATTTCCTCCATCACATCCGGCAATCGCATGATTTGGTGAAGGTGCAACAACTTCGTTTATATCTCCTGTAAATGGTGAAGTCTGCTGAGTCCATGTAAATCCTCCATCGGTAGTTTTAGCAACAAAATTTGTCCCCACAACATAGCCGGTTAAAGTATCAGCAAAACTTACATCTTTCATAGTTGTTGTAGTGAATCTGTATCCCAACTCGTTCCAGGTTGCACCTCCATCAGTTGATTTAAATAAATAACCGCTGCTTCCTGAAAGATATGCAGCATTATCAGAACCAAATCTTACTGAATAAAATGTTATTCCCGATGGAAATCCTCCGACTGGACTCCAGGTATTACCACTGTTTGTTGTCCGTAAAACGGTGCTCGATGCACCGCAAGCAATGCCGTTAACAAATGAATCATCAAAGTCCACAGACCAGAGTTGGTTTGATCCGCCGCCATCATAAACTGATGTCCATGTTAAACCAGCATCAGTTGTTTTCGCAATCCTGTTTCTGTGACCGGCAATAAAACCTATTAAGCCTGAACCAGTTGGGGGGAAATAAACGCTGCGATAATCTGTTGAAGTACCATAGATCATTGGAATTAAATTCCAGGTATTCCCGCCATCAGAAGATTTTAACACAGCATCAGCATTTCCCACCACATAAACATTATTTACATCTGTTGAGTAAACTCCATACAATGTTTTTGTAGTTACAGATGTATTCGTTTGTGAAAACCAGTTATCTCCGCCGTTAGTTGTTTTAATGATGAAACCATAAAACCCAACTGACCATCCGATATTCTGATCAATAAAGAAGATATCGTACTTAGTTGTATCTGGTGCATTACTAAGCCAGGTCCAAGTTAATCCTCCATCAGTTGTTTTATGCAGACGCTCAACAAAAGCTCCTGCAGCCCAGCCGAGATTATCATTAAGAAAATAACAGCTTCTGTAAATTCCATTACCACCAATTTGAACAACTTGCCAGGTTTGTCCGCCATCGTGTGTAATTACTGCTTCGCTTTGTGGAGTAACAGTAATAAATCTGTCAGCTGATGGTGCCGAACCAACATATAATGCATTTGGTGTGGGATGCGGATTCATCACTCTCCATTGTGAAAATGATGGATAAGAAAAAAACAAGAGTATTATTATTATGATTAATATTCTGTTCATAATAAACCTCACATTTATATAAAAACAAATTCGCAGCTTATTTATAGTTAGTCTCATATGATACCTAAGAGAAGATTAAGTATTTTTCAATAAATAATTTCTCGGAGGTATTTATGACAACCGTTAATTCTTTTACTGACAGACTTAAATCCAAGTCTGTTAAAAATTCTATCATTAACAATATTGCAAGGGACTTCAACCTTACTCCCATCCTTGCTGAAGCTTACTTCAACCAGATCAAAGATTATTTCACCGAACACGTTCAGCTTAATCTTACCTCTGGTCAGGTGCACTACCTTGCTGTTGATGATCGTGAACCTGCTGGTAAACCTGTTCAACTCTGCTTGAAGAAGTCTGTCCATCTTACTCTTCATAACCCGGATGAGGATTTATCTGTTTATAAGAAAGAAGGACTTGCTGCTCTACGTCAACATCGGCTCATCCGCATTACTAAAGAAGCAATCGAACAAGGTGCGCTGCTTTCTTATGAAGATATTGCATTTCTTCTTACTACTTCTGTTGTCACCATTAAAAGAGATATTGCTTATCTTCGTCGTGGCGGAACCATCATTCCTTCACGCGGATGGAGACACGATATGGGCAGAGGCACTACTCATAAGACTCAAATCCTTGAGCTTTATCTCTCTGGTTATCAGTTCTCTGATATTGAAAAAAGAACTCATCACTCTGAGACTGCCGTTAAGCGTTACATCCAGGATTTTTGCCGCATTATTCTTCTTCATATGAAAAAATTCTCCGTTGACCAGATACGTATCTCTACCAAGTTCTCTAATCGTCTGATTGGCGAATACATCAATCTTTATAAAAAATATTCCAAAGAAGATAATGACAAACTCAAAGCTTTGTTCAATCTCTCAGTAAAAAAAACATTGAAAATAAAGGGCTAAACGCTATGATTAACAAAAACCTGAAGTTTATACCCAGAGATACAAGAGATCATTCAAAAGAATCTGTCGCTGAAAGAAGATATCATCGCATTAAAGGAAAGTCATTGAAGAAGATACTTGTCGATCGTTTCCTTAACCACTACGGTTACGATAAAGGTACTGTTACTGCCAATGCTATTGTTGATGATATCCTTACTACTGTTGAGAGCTTCTATCGTTATTCCGATAACTCTTTTCTTAAACCAGGACAGATGGTTTGGCACGCTGTGCCTTTGGATGAATTTCCTGCTAAAGGTAAATCCATTTATCAGACTGCTCTTAAACCTGTGGTGTTGGATATTATCTCCGACAGTGACATCGAGGATATGAAAAAACCTCTACATCACAGAGAACTTCGTCTTAAAAGAGTTGAACGCTGGACCCAGCAAGCTTATGAGCAAGGTGCTCTTCTCTCTCAGCTTGATCTTGCTGTGCTGCTTTCGGTTAACGAATACACCGCCGGTTGTTACGTTAGAGAATATCAATCTCTTTACGGAAGATCTTTACCTACTCGTGGTAACATACAACAGATCGGAAGTGGACAGACCCATAAGAAAGAAATTATCTCTTTTTATCAGAAGGGTTATCTTGTCCCTGCAATTTGTCAAAGAACTAATCACTCTAAGGATGCTGTTGAACGTTACATCCGTGATTTTGAAGCCGTCAGACTTCTATCGAAAAAGTTTGATGACTTAAATACTATTTCTCTTGTTACTCGTTTATCTAAATCTGTTGTCAGCCAGTATATTGACTTATTACCGGCTGACTCGTAACTTTGTTTTAACCTTCCTTGGGTATCATTTGATACTATTTCAAAAAGAGCATTTTTTTACTTTTAGTAAATGATATATCTACACCGTTATTTGAGTGAACAATTAATTGATAAAAATATACACCTGAGGCGTATCCGCCTTTGGCAGAAACTCCGGATACCAGCTCACGGATGTTTGATTCCGGATTGAATTCAACTTCATAAGTTCCGGCAGGTTTGTATTCATTGACTAATGTTGCAACTTCATTTCCGAGAATATCGTAAACTTTTAATGTTACGAACCCCACCTCGTTCCTCCCCTTTGTTAAAGGGGAGGATGAAGGAGGGGTTGGAATTGAATAACGAATTTTTGTTACAGGATTAAATGGATTAGGATAATTCTGTTCCAATACAAATTCATTTAGTGATGAAATTTCAGCTTCAACTGTTTTTGAATATTCAAACGTTCCGTCAAGATCAATTTGTTTTAATCTGTATTGATATTTACCTGCAGGGAGATTTTTATCCGTATAGGAATAAGTATGAGGTTTTGTAGTAGTTCCATTTCCGGCAATAAATTCAATACTTTCCCAAGCCTCACTTCTTGCGTCTAGCTTTTTGCTTCTTTCGATTTCAAAGCCGGAATTATTTGTTTCAGTTACAGTTGCCCAGGTTAAAGTAACATCATTACCAGTAACTGATGAATTGAAAGAAACAAGTTCAACCGGAACAGGATAAAGATTACCATAAGCAGTATCATTTATTAAAGCGCCTCGTAATGCACCATCTCCATAAGTAGCAGTTGCGCCAAAAAATCTTGAATAATGTTGGCTAGTAAGCACCCAGGCTGTATCAGGCATACCGGGACAATAATAACCGTCATGGGTAACATATCCATCGGCAGTTACACCAAAATAAGTTGAGGTATTTCGAATAATACTTTTTAAGTTTATGCAGGAATCAACACCCTGAAAAGTAACTAGTTGTCCGTTAGCCCAATTAAAATTAAATATAAAAAGTGTATCTCCGCTTGACAATAACCGGACATACAAGCTATCTCCCTCTAATCTGTCATAATAAGTTCCACTAAGTTGAAAGTTCGGATCTACACTCCAGAAATCAATTTTGTAATATTGAATATTATTAATTTCCACTGTATCAGTTGCAGCAAGGATTTTATTAAAAGTAAGGCCAGTGTAAATTTCATAATGCCACTGATTACCAATTTTGAGTGGTAAACACTGAGAGTAAATAACGACTGAACAGAATAAGAATAGAAGAAAAGCTAACTTTTTCATACTGCCAACCTTTCTGAAATATTTTATCTAAATAGTACAAAATAAAAACCTAATGTCAAGTGTTTGCGATATTTTTTCTTAAATTTGTATCATTAAAATTAATAACTCCTCATCCTGAATTTATTTCAGAATCATACTAAAAATCCTGAAGTAATTCCGGAATAACAATAAAAAGATCAATTTATGAAAACAAAACTTGAAATAGCAAAAAACTGGCTGCCTCGATATACAGGAACTAAAATCAGTGAGTTTGGTGATTATATGCTGTTAACTAATTTTCAAAACTATGTTGAAAAGTTTGCTGAGAAGTTTAATTGTGAAATAAAAGGTTTAAATAAACCAATGCAGACTGCAACAAATTCAAGTGGTTTAACAATAATTAATTTTGGAATTGGTTCAGCAAATGCTGCAACTATTATGGATTTGTTAGTAGCCCGTAAACCAAAAGGAGTTTTGTTTCTCGGTAAATGCGGCGGATTAAAACATTCCACAGAAATCGGACATTTTATTTTGCCAACTGCCGCAATAAGAGGTGAGGGAACAAGTGACGATTATAAACCGAAAGAAGTTCCTGCATTGCCTTCCTTTAAGCTGCATAAATTTGTATCAGATAAAATTGTTGCAAGAAAAATGGAATACAGAACAGGAGTCGTTTATTCCACTAACAGACGTGTTTGGGAATGGGATGAAGAATTTAAAAAATATCTGAAAAAACTTTCTACTATTGCTATTGATATGGAAACAGCTACTTTGTTCATTGTTGGATTAGTTAATGAAATCCCAAGAGGTGCTTTGCTGCTTGTATCTGATATACCAATGATACCTGATGGAATTAAAACAGAAAAATCAGATAAAGAGGTAACTGCTAAATTTTCAGACCTTCATTTGGAAATTGGTATAGAAGCGATGACGGAGATCGGAGTAAAAGGAGAACATATAAAACATTTTACTTATTGAATATTTATCCTTTTTTGTTGATTTGATTTTTCTTTGATTTTTCTTTCCAATAGCCAGCAAATACATAACCAGATCATACCGAGCGACCAACCGGCTAAAACATCATTAAATGTATGAATTCCCGGCAATATTCTGCTTATACCTATAAAAAGTGTGATTATAATTCCTGAAAAAATGATAAACCGTTTAGTTGCTTTTGACTGATAATTGCGTGAAGTTATAACAGAAAGAGTGATGTAAAAAATTGTTCCCATCATTGCGTGTCCGCTTGGAAAAGGTGAGATGTGATTCGTTATATATTCATGAGGCTGATAAGGTAATTCGGATGCAAAAATTAGTTTAGTAAACAATAACAATAAACCGCCAGTTATTAAAACAAATAATAATCTCCACAGTCTTCTGGATTCTTTGCGTAAATAATAATACGTAATAATAATTGATATAAAAATGAACATTAAGGGAAAGCCAGCTAATGCAGAAATTTCTTTATTAAAATCCACAAACCATTCTGGACCGTAATAATCAGACCATTTATTTGTGTTTCCCAGATGATTCAGCAGAAATGAAGATATATTATCAGATAATACATCGGTAATCCCAAATACAGTTAATGTAAACAGGAACAGGCAGATAATTAATATTATGAAAGTTATGAGTTCTGGTTTTTTATTAATCACAAAATCAAAATTATTTTTTTAATCTCTTTAATTATTCAGAATTAGTTCTTATGCCAAAGATAAGCAATTAAGCTGAATTAACGAGAATTGAGAATTAAAATATGAACGAAAATATTATTCTAACTTAAATCCTTCTTCTGAAACCTTCGCCCATAACTTCGTGAACATTACTAACAGTAACAAATGCCTTTGGGTCAATCTTCTTAATAATGTTTAATAATTTGGAAAGTTCCTTTAATGTTATCACGGTAGTAAGTATTTCGCGATCGACATTACGATACAGTCCACGAGCTTTAATTGCAGTTGCTCCTCTGCTCATATCATCCATAATAATTTTTGCAATCTCATCAGTTTTATCGGAAATTATATCAACAGATCTTGCATAATCGAATCCATCGATAATAACATCAATAAGTCGGCTTGAAACAAACAACAAAAACAGAGCATAAAAAGTTAAGATAACTGCTGATCGGTCACCGGCAAGGTTTTTAAAATCGATAATAAATCCTGCCAGCAGAATAACAAAAAAATCTATCATCATTATTGCCATACCGGGTTTTGTTCCGAATCGTTTATGCATAATTGCAGCAACTATATCTGATCCGGCAGTTGTTCCTTTAAACTTAAAAATTATTCCTAATCCTAAACCAAGTAATGCCGCGCCAAGCAGAATTAAAAATAAAAAATCATTTTGTTGTAAATCTTTTATTGTTTGTGTTTCCTGCAATTTAATAAAGGAGAATCCCGGAATATCACCTCTGAAAAAATCAATAAAGAATGAATTAAGAGTGAATCCCCAAAATGTTCTTATTCCAAATTCTTTCCCTAATTCTTTAATTCCCCATAAATAAAGTGGAATATTAAGTGACCATATCATTAAACCAACTGGTAAACCGGTCAGATAATGAATACTCATTGAAAGTCCGCTAACACCGCCGGGAACTACTTTTGCGTCAACTAAAAAAATTCCAATTCCGATGGCCATTATTGCTGCACCAATTGCTATAAAGATATATTCAAATACTGTCTGCAATTTTGGATTATGTAACATAACCTACTCTAAGTTTAAATTTTATGGTTCAAAGTTAACGATTGCAGATGAGATGAAGAAAATAAAATCCAGTAAATTCTTAGACAAATTAATTTCAGTTCGCCGAACATTCATACTCATTTAGTATTTTTTAAGTGATAATAAAATAACATTATCCGATTAAAATTATTTTAATGACTCTCAAGCAAAAATTAGAATATCATTACAAAGCATTTGATAGAACTAAACTCGTACCTGATCCACTGCAATTTCTTCACAGGTTTAAAGAAGAAAGAGATATTGAAATCATTGGATTGATTGCTTCCATTTTTGCTTATGGTAATGTTAAACAAATTGAAAACAGTCTGGAAAAAGTGATAAATGTTATGGGTAAAAAACCATATTCATTTATTAAAAATTATAATGATCAATATAGCAATAGAAAAATATCCGGTATCAGGCATCGTTTTTACACTGAAGATGATCTTAAGAAATTGTTTTTTGTTCTTAGTAAGGAGTTAAATAAGCACGGATCAATAAGACAAATATTTTTACAAGGTTACAATATTTCTGATAATAATGTAAAAAATGGCATTTCAAAGTTTTCAAATTACTTCATAAACTCATTTATTGAGACATTTGGTACAATCTCAAATGGCATAAAATTTATGTTTCCTATGCCTGAAAAAGGCAGCGCCTGTAAAAGAATGAATCTTTTTCTAAGGTGGATGGTGCGAAAAGATGAACTTGATTTTGGTTGGTGGAATGAAATTTCTGCCTCTAAACTTGTAATACCTGTTGATACTCATATTGCAAGAATCTGCCGTTATCTTAAATTAACGCGCAGAAAAAATTCTGATTGGAAAATGGCTGAAGAGATTACCAATAATCTAAAAAAGTTTGATCCTGATGATCCGGTAAAATATGATTTTGCTATTTGCCATATTGGAATAAGAAAATTAAAGTTTTAAGTTTCCATAGATAAGAATTGATTAAAATATTAAAATGAAAAAAATAAACGAAGACAGCTTTCCGCTAAAATATTTTCTTTACTTTTTGTTGATTGCTATAATAATTGCAGTATCCGGTTTTATTTATTATCAGAACAGAAAAGTAACAATTGAAGACGAACTTTACAGGCACGTTGCTACAATAAAGGAAATGAAACTTACTCAGATTGAGCGTGAACAAAATCAGAGAAAGCAAACCATTCAATCTTATCTTTTACTTCCGGTTGTTGAGAATGATCTTGAAAAGCTTTTAACCGGCAAGAAGAATGATCAGGTGATTAAAAGTATTTCCAGATGGTCAAATGATTTAAGATCAGATTTTGATTTTGTTAGTGTTAATATATTTGATAAAAACGCTGATCTGCTTTTTTCAACTGACAGCACACAGAGTTTATACAATAATTTTTTAAAACATGAACTGACTATTTTACTTCAAAAAGAAAATTCAGAGTTATCAAATCTTTATTTTGGCGATAATAAAAGTCTTTTGCAGGCAATAATTACACCGGTTAAGATATCCGGAAAAATTCTTGGATATATCTGGACAGAGATTTCATTTTTTGAATACCTTCATCCGATTATCTCTTATACAAAACAAGAAACAGAAGATGTAGAATATATCTTATTAAAAAAAGAAAGTGATCTCGGATTTATATTAAAAGATGTTAAAGAAGATAATCAGTTTAAAATAAAAACCATTCCATTAAACAGAACAGATAAAGCCGAACTGGAGGCTTTATTAAGAGGTAAAGAATTTTTTAAAGGTGCAAAATCCAAAGGGGCAGAATTTTTTGCTTCGGTAAATAATATTCCTTCAACTGATTGGATTTTAATAGCTAAAATCGATCAGGAAAGTGTAACTCAATCTACTAGAAATGCAGCGATGCTGGTTTCTTTTATTTCTGTTTTATTAATTGTTCTTACTGCAAGCATAACTTATGCAATCTGGAAAAGAAGCAGATTGCATTTTCTGACTCAAACAGTAATACTTAGAAAAGAAAAAGATGCTATCAGTGAACGTTATACCTCTTTAACAAAATACGCTAATGATGTTATTCTGAGTATAAGCAAAAACGGAAAAATTTTAGAGGCTAATCAAAAAGCATTTGATTTATATGGATATTCAAAAGATGAATTAATTAACAAAGACATACTGGATCTTAGTCAGGATAGAAAAAAAGATATTGAAGTTATTTTTTCTTCTATCAATAATCCGGATGGAATTTTGTTTGAGACAAATCATAAAAGAAAGAATGGAACTGTTTTTCCGGTTGAAATAAGTGCTAAGCTTATCAAGCAAGGTAATGAAGAAACTTTACTGGCAATTATCCGCGATAATACAGAAAGAAAAAAACTTGAACTTGATCTGATTCTTGCAAAAGATAAAGCAGAGGAAATGGACAGATTAAAAACAACATTTCTTGCTAATATGAGTCACGAACTTAATACACCTATGAGCGGAATAATCGGATTTTCTGAACTTTTATTGTCTGAAATAGAAAATCCTAATCAAAGGGAAATGGCAAAGATAATTTATAAAAGCAGTAAACGATTAAATGAAACATTAAACTCAATACTCGATCTTTCCAAACTTGAATCTAATAATCTTCAGTTTAAATATAACTCCTTTGATATCGTTTCGCTGTTGCAGGAATGCAAATTTGCCTTTATAGAAAATGCAAACAAAAAAGGAATTCAGTTTTCAGTAACTTCAGATCAGCCGAAAATTCTGGTTTATTCTGATCAAAGCATTGTTCATAAAGTATTGTGTAATATCATTGATAATTCTATCAAATACACCGATAAAGGAGAAGTAAATCTCCATTTGTCAGAGTCAGCCGAAAGTGCACTTATTTCTGTATCTGATACTGGAATCGGAATTCCTCAGGAAAGTCTAAATCAGATATTTGAACCGTTCAGACAAGGCAGTGAAGGGCTGAACAGAAAGTTTGAAGGTATGGGATTGGGTCTGAGTATTACAAAAAAATATATTGAAGTTCTGGGAGGTAAGTTGAAAATAAGCAGCACGCCGGGCATTGGTACAAAAGTAACAATTGAACTTCCTAAAAAATAAATCGGATTTTCTTTTAAATTAGAAAATAATCCAAAAATTAGTTGAGAATAATAACTAATCCTGCTTAAATTTGAGCCACTGTTTTAGAGGAAGTGTGGCTCTAACCACATCAATAATTGCTCAGTAATAGGAGAAAAAAAATGGCAGAGCAAAAAAAATTTGTTCCGTTTGTCTCACCTGAAACCAATATGACTGAATTCACAGTCCGTGCTTTAATAATCGGATTAGTGCTAGCTGTTGTACTTGGTGCAGCCAATGCTTATTTAGGATTAAAAGCAGGAATGACCATTGCTGCAACTTATCCCGCTGCAGTTATAGGTATGGCTTTAATCAAATTAATGAAAGGAACTATACTTGAAGAAAACTTTACCAGAACAGTTGGTTCGATTGGTGAATCAATTGCTGCCGGAGCGATCTTCACTTTACCAGCATTTTTTATTGCAGGAATATGGAATCCTTTCTTTACCCCCGGTAATTATATGATATCTGCTGCAATTATGGCAGCCGGCGGTATCCTTGGGATTATGTTCGTTGCATTATTAAGGAGAGTAATGGTAGAAGACGTTGAATTACCTTTTCCTGAATCAGTTGCAGCAGCAGAAATTCACAAAGCCGGAAGACACGGTGCGGGTGGTTCCAAGTTTTTATTTGGCGCAATGGGTATCGGAGCAGTAATTCAGTCATTAGGACAATTTAAATTATTTGCTGTTTCCTGGGATAAATTATTTAATCTTGGAAAAGGACATTTATTATTCAGATCACCTGATGTTAGCCCTGCATATATGGGCGTTGGGTATATTATTGGACCAAGGCTTGCATCATTAAACTTTTCGGGTGGAGTTCTTGCCTGGGGATTATTAACACCGATGATTGCTTATTTTAAATATTACAATCAGGAACTCCCTGCTGATTTTAACTGGGCTGATACAATGGTTAAGGTTTGGAAAGATTATGTAAGACCGATTGCAATTGGCGGAATGTTGGTTGGTGCCGGTTTTACTTTGTGGAAAATGAGAAAAAGTTTAATTACCGGTATTGCAAGGTCTGTTAGCGATGTTAAAAAAGCTGCTGCCGGTGAACATACAGAAATCAGAACTGAAAAAGATATAAGTTTTAAATGGATAATGATTGGAATTTTAGGAACAGGCGTCGCAACATTTTTTATTTATAATTATTTCGCACAAAATATTCTTGCAGCTTTAGTAGCAACCATTGTGATGATAGTAGCAGGATTTTTCTTCGCTGCTGTTTCAGGATATCTTGTTGGTATTATAGGTTCAAGTAATAATCCGATAAGCGGTTTAACTCTATCTACATTAGTAGTAGCTGCAATTTTAATGGTTGCTCTTGGTATGAAAGGGACACAAGGTGTTGCTGCAGTGCTTGGTGTTGCAGCAGTTGTTTGTGTTGCTGCTGCGGTTGCCGGAGAAATGTTACAAGATCTTAAAGCCGGACATATTCTTGGAGGTACTCCCTGGAAAATGCAGCTTGGTGATATTGTTGGTATTCTTGTTTCTGCTGCGGTAATGTTTATCCCTCTTTTAATATTACACGAAGGTGATGTTAAAATGGGCGGTACAGGTTTTGGTGGAGATAAACTTCCTGCACCTCAGGCAAGCTTGATGGCAATTCTTTCAAAAGGTATTGTTGGCGGCGAAATGGAATGGATATTAATTTTTGTTGGTATGTTGATGGGTATAGCATTTATTTTAATGAATGTTAAAAGTCCTATGCTTGTTAGCGTTGGAATGTATTTACCGCTTGGAACTACATTTGCAATTTTTGTTGGTGGTTTGATAAAAGGTATTGTGGAAAGAGTAAACGTAAAAAGAAACTTTAATGATGCGCAAAAATCCAGAGTTGACAACAACGGAATTTTACTTGCAGCAGGTTTGATTGCGGGTGAAGCACTTATCGGATTACTATTTGCCGGTTTAGCTTTTGGTGAAATTAAATTATTTGAATTAAGTGCTGAACCTTCATTCCTAATTAGCTTAATAGTATTTGCTTTTATTGCATGGCTGTTAGTACAAATACCGGTTAAGAATGCTGGTAAGCCGGATGATCCTGCACCACCACAGGTTTCTATGTAGTGTTTATTAAATTATTATTTAAATGTCACACTGAGTTTATCGAAGTGTGACATTAATTATTTTATTCCTGTATTGATATGGCGAAGTCATTCAAAGAAAGAAAAAAAATATTAAAGAGTGCTAACACATTAGAGCTTACTCCGATCAAAATATACGCTGATGATAAAAACGATAATAATTTGATCACTGTCAGAGTTCCGAAATTCAGGAATAAATTTGCGGTAAAATATATATCACCAAAATTAAAGAGTGATCATTTTAAAATTAAGCTTGATGAGTTCGGCTCTGCGGTCTGGATTAATATCAATGGAAAAACTAAAGTTGAAAAAATAATTAAAGATGTAAAAAATAAATTCGGTGATGAACTATTGCAGGAAGAAGAACGAATTACAAAATTCATTTTTCAATTGTATTCACAGGGATTTATATCATTTAAAGAATTAAACTAAAGGAGTTATTATGGGATCAGTATTAGGTCACTTAAAACCAGAACTGGTTTGGTATCACTTCGAGGAAATTTGTAAATATCCCCGATGCTCAAAAAAAGAAGAAAAAATTGCTGATTATGTCGTATCGGTTGGTAATAGATTAGGGCTTCAAACTGAAAAAGATAAGTTTGGAAATATCCTTATCCGTAAGCCGGCAACACCGGGCAAAGAAGGTCTTAAGACTGTTACTATGCAAGGTCATATCGATATGGTCTGTGAAAAAAATCGCGGTGTTGAACACGATTTTGAAAATGATTCTATTCAGCCATATATAGATGGGGATTGGGTAAAGGCAAAAGGAACAACACTTGGTGCAGATAATGGAATAGGTGTGGCTGCTGCTCTTGCTGTTCTTGAAGCTAATGATATTGAACACGGTCCGATAGAAGCTTTGTTTACTCTTGATGAAGAAACAGGATTAACCGGCGCATCAAGTCTGAAAAAAGGCTGGCTGAAGGGCGATATTCTTATCAATATGGATTCTGAAGAACTTGGCACATTGTTTATCGGCTGCTCTGGAGGAAAGAACACTGTAGCTAAATTTAAAATCAAACCTGAAAAATCACCAAAAAATTATTCTGCTTTTGAATTGAAAGTTGAAGGATTAAAAGGCGGACACTCAGGTCTTGAAATTCATGCTGGAAGAGGTAATGCAGTTAAAATACTTAACAGAGCAATATGGGAATATTCAAAAGATAATAAATTAAGATTAGCTGAAATAAACGGCGGCAATAAACATAATGCAATTCCAAGAGAAGCGTTTGCAGTTGTTCTTGTTCCAAAAGCTAATGATAATAAATTTAAAAAATTTGTTAAAAATTATAACGAAACTGTTAAAGCTGAAAACGCTACAATTGAACCTGATCTTTCTGTTTCGCTTACCAAGCATGCAGTTCCTGAAAAAGTTATGGATGAAAAAACTCAGAAACGTTTAGTTGATGCTTTGTACGCTATTCCGCATGGCGTGATAAAAATGTCAAACGATATTCCAGGTTTAGTTGAAACATCAACAAATCTTGCTGTAGTAGAAACCGTTGGTAAAAGTGTAAATATTGTTACAAGCCAAAGAAGTTCTGTTGCATCTGAGATTAAAGATATAACTGCAATGGTAACATCAGTATTGCAGCTTGCTGGAGCAGAAATTACTTATGGCGACGGTTATCCTGGCTGGAAACCAGATATTAATTCTGATGTTTTAAAAGTTTTCAAATCAACATTTGAAAATATGTATGGTAAAGAACCGGAAGTTACTGCAATACACGCAGGACTTGAATGCGGAATAATAAAAGAAAAATATCCGGATATGGATATGATCTCTTTTGGTCCGACTATGTTTGGTGTGCATTCACCTGATGAAAAATTACAAATATCTACTGTGCCGGAATTCTACAATCAACTTGTAAATGTTTTAAAGAACATTCCTGCTAAATAAGATATTTGCCTTATTTATTTTTTAAGCAGATACCTTTATAAAGTATCTGCTTTTTTTATTATTATATAAAAATAATTCCTATGTCATATTTAGCTTATTTAAGTAGGACAATAAATTAATAATAATTTCACGCTACAGTTATGTAAGCGTGGTTAAAAAAGCAGAAAAAAATATGGAAGCAACATTAACACAAAAACCTCAGCCATCCTCTTTTTTAAGATGGAGTGCATTGCTTTTAATAAGTCTGGCAATGCTGGGCAACTATTACATTTATGATAGTATCAGTCCGCTTGCAGATTTATTAAAATCACAACTTGGATTTTCAGATTCAAATATCGGATTGCTAAATGCAATTTATTCTTTTCCTAATATTCTTATGGTTCTTGTCGGTGGATTGATAATTGACAGAATTGGAACAAGAATTTCTGTCGTGATTTTTACTTTTTTAATAACACTTGGCGCAGTAATAACCGCTGTAACAGGTAACATTTATATTATGGCAACCGGAAGATTAGTTTTTGGTCTTGGTGCGGAATCTATGATTGTTGCAATTACAACTATTATTGCCAGATGGTTTAAAGGAAAAGAATTATCCTTTGCATTTGGGTTAAATCTTACTGTTGCAAGATTAGGTTCATTTCTTGCACTCAATTCTCCAAGCTGGGGAAAAAGTTTATATGAATATTGGCAGTCTCCGCTTTGGGTTACGGTTGCAGGAGGAGTTTTTGCTTTAGTAGCTATTATCATTTATTATGGATTAGATTTATACGCTGTCAAAAATTATGAAATGCCCAAAGATGGTGAACAGGATAAAATTGTATTTAAAGAAATATTCAAGTTTGGAAAATCATTTTGGTTTATAACAGCCCTTTGTGTTACTTTTTATTCTGCGATGTTTCCATTTCAGACTTTTGCAATTAAGTTTTTTCAGGAAGCTCATGGCACAACAAGAGAAGTTGGAGGCAACCTTTCCAGTATTTTAACTCTTGCAGCAATGATATTTACTCCTTTGTTTGGTTTACTATCTGATAAAATCGGAAAAAGATCTTTGCTGATGATGTTCGGATCATTATTGATTATTCCGGTTTACCTGATGATGGCTTATAAATTTGGCAGACCGGAAGTAATGCAGGATAGTGATTTTATTCATCTTACAATTAAATTTTTTGATGTTGATGGAGCGATTCCGATTTATTTGATTCTTCCAATGGCAATGATGGGAATTGCTTTCTCACTTGTTCCGGCTGTTATGTGGCCCTCGGTAGCAATAATAGTAGAACCAAAACGCCTTGGAACTGCTTATGGTTTGATGACAATGATTCAAAATATTGGTTTGTTTGGATTTAATTTATTAATCGGATTTGCAAATGATATCTCTAAAGCAAGTGCAACTAATCCAACAGGATATAATACGGGAATGTGGATCTTTTCTATTCTTGGTTTCTTAGGATTACTCTTTGCATTCTTATTGCGTAAATCAGAAACCGGACCCGGCGGACACGGATTAGAAGAAGGAATGAAAAAAGCTTAATTAAGTGTTACAGGGGATTAATTTAATTTATCAATAAGGAGTAAGTATGAAAAGTGTTACTGTTGTTCTCGCTTTCTTTTTTGTGTTAAATTTTTCACCCTTCAATAACGCTCAGGTTTGTTGTGGTATTGACGCACTTGCCGGTATGTTGTTGCAATCAGGGGTTTACGGTGGTTATGGCGTGCAGCAGTTTTCTGCAACAGGCTTAAATGATTATATAAAACATTATAATAATAAGAGACCAGATCTTACAAAGAAAATGGATGAGTTTGGTTTTGCTACCGGCTGGCGTGTAGGAGCAAATATTGTTCAATTTCAAGATAGGAATATGCTCTATGGATTGAATGTATTCTATCAGCAGATACAGGAAAAACACGAAGCAAGAGCTATGCTTTTAAACGATATAACTGGTAAAAGAGAATATGCGCTTACACTTGCTTCTTATGGATTCGGAATGGCAGTGTCGTATGTGATCAGTAAAAGCTTTGATTATAAAATAATTGATGCAAAGTTGAACTGGAACAAAGCAACTCTTATTAATAAATATACCGAAGGCACTAATCCTTCCACGGACAGAAGCTTCAAAATCCTGATGCATCTATTGGCGGACAGGTCAGCACAGGAATATTGTTTTATCCATTGCCGCCGTATATTTCATTTGAGGTAAATGTCGGTTATTCCTACTTTACAATTGATGAAATGCAATTTGAATCTACTAAATCATATTTATCAACGAATGAAGACAGCAATGAAAAAATGGATAATTTTATTGATGCTGGTGGATTTTTTGCTTTTGCTCATCTGAATTTAGCAATACCTTTCTGATTGGACGATCATAAGTAAAGAATTAATTTTAGTATTGATATTAAAATTATAAATTACTTTTTAACACAGAGGAGAATATGGCAAAACTAACAAAACTTGATTCTGCATCTGTAATTGCTATCCGCGATTGTATGGGTGCAAAAAAGAATGAAAGAATTCTTGTATTAACCGATGAAATTAAAAGAGAGATTGGACTTTCTCTTCATCAGAATGCAATCAGATTAGGCTATCATTCTCTTCTTGTTGAAATGAAATCCGGAAAAATTAACGGCGAGGAACCATCAGACGAAGTTGCTGATTTGATGCAAAAGTTTGATGTGGTTTTTTGTCCTACTGCAAAATCCTTAACTCACACCGATGCAAGAAGAAATGCATCTGCAAAAGGAGTTCGCATTGCTACTTTTCCCGGAATTACAAAAGATGTAATGATTCGCGGATTGAATGCTGATTATAAAAAGATTTCAGCATTAACTATAAAACTTCAGAAGATTTTAGAAACCGGAAAAGAAATAAGAGTAACTGCGCCAGCAGGAACTGATATTACATTTTCTATTGCCGGAAGAAAAGCTTACGCAAGTAAAGGATTGTTTCATGCAAAAGGGGAAAGCGGCAATCTCCCAACTGGTGAAGCATTTTTAGCTCCTGTTGAAGGAACAACAAACGGAGTTTTTATTGTTGATGGTTCAATGGCTGGACTTGGTTTGATAAAAAATGTCAATATAAAAATCGAAGTTGAAAACGGCTATGCAACAAAAATAACGGGCGGAGTTCCTGCAAGAAAATTAAAAGCTATGCTTGATAAAGTAGGTAAAGATGCAAGAAACATTGCTGAGTTTGGAATCGGCACAAATGATTCTGCAAAACTAAGCGGAGTATTACTTGAAGATGAAAAAGTTATGGGAACAATTCATATTGCTTTGGGTAATAATGTTTCAATGGGCGGCAGTGTAAATGTTCTGATTCATCTTGATGGAGTAGTTAAAAAGCCAACAGTCTGGATGGATGGAAAACTTTTAATGAAAGAAGGAAAGCTGCTGGTTTAATTTATCTACTTTTTAAAATACATTACATTATCAATTCCTTTAAAATCAGAATCCTGAGTCCAGATTTTTGCCTTTATACTTTTTGCTGATGCAATTATCAAACTATCAGCCATTGGTATATTTTTCTCATTACTGATCTTCGCTGCTTCAATTGAAATCTGAATTGTAATATCTATAACCTTAGCCTGCTGCATTAAAGCTACTGCTTGAATCGCACTATTTTCATCTCTTTGCTGAACTACTTTTTTATAGACTTCATAAATGTTGATTGTTGAAACTGCAAGATTATCTGTATCCTGAATTATTGAAGCAAAATGTTTTGCATTCTTTCCATCTGCAAAATATTCTAGCCAACCGGACGAGTCAACTAAATTCATTCGCGTTCTTCCTCTCTCTCAATATTTGTATCAATCCCTTTAAGAAAACCTCTTGCATTTTTTATATCAGGAAGAGGGACAAACTCAATCCTGTCGCCGAGATTTATTATTTGAATTTTCTGACCCGGCTTAAGATTTAGTGTCTCACGAATTTTCTTTGGTATAACAATCTGATATTTCGGTGATAAAACTACAGTTGTCATAAATAATTTCCTCTATTTTACTGAAATATATCGATAAAGTTACGTAAAGCAAAGTAATAAATGTGTAAAAGAGATATATCTTAAATCCGAAATAGAAATACAGAAAGGACTATTTAAATATCAAAAAAAGGGATAAATTAGAGAAAAAAATATTCACCAATTGGGTGAAATAAATTTTCAACAATACTTATTCTCCATATCAGA
>JAKIZM010000032.1 GCA_022708025.1 Bacteroidota bacterium
CTTCAAAATGTTATATGAACAATCCCATTTAGCTCAATAAAGACAGTCATAAGGAAGAATTTTTAAGAAATAATTATTTGTCCGTTAAATTATCTTTGTTTTTATGTCCTATATCGGATTTGAGAAAAAATAACTGTTTAATTTTGTTTTAAATTGATTTTAGAGCCTTTAAAAGATATTTTTTGGTATAAAAAAAAGGTTTACTTTGACTACTGAAGAAATCATCAAAACAATTCCAAAAGTTCTGCTTCACGATCATCTTGACGGTGGATTAAGACCTCAAACAATTATAGAACTTGCCAGAGATCTGAAGTACACAAAATTACCCACAACTGATCCCGCTCAACTTGCTGAGTGGTTCCATCGTGGAGCGAACAAAGGAAATCTTGTTGAATTTTTACAAGGCTTTGAACATACAACGGCTGTTATGCAAACGAAAGAAGGATTAGAACGTACTGCTTACGAAATGATTGAAGATATGCACAACGATGGAGTTGTTTACGTTGAAACAAGATTCGCTCCGGTCTTCCACAGACAAAAAGGTTTATACTACGAAGATTCTGTTAATGCAGTTTTAAGCGGACTGGAAAAAGGCAAAAAAGATTTTGGAGTTGGATACGGACTTATCTTATGCGGTATGAGAAATATGAAAGACACCGTTGATATTGCTGAACTTGCGGTAAATTTAAGAAATGAAGGAGTTATCGGTTTTGATCTTGCCGGGGAAGAAGGCGGATATCCGCCTAAAAAACATATTGATGCTTTTCAATATATTCAGCGTGCAAATTTTAATATTACAATTCACGCTGGTGAAGCATTTGGTAAAGATTCAATATGGCAGGCAATTCAATGGTGCGGTGCGCACAGAATTGGTCATGCTACAAGATTAACAGAAGATATAGTTTTCGACTCAAATGGAAATGTAGCTAAGTTTGGCGAGCTTGCTCAATACATATTGGATAAAAGAATTCCGCTTGAAATATGTTTACTCTCCAACTTACACACCGGAGCAGTTGATAAATTAGAGCACCATCCGTTTGGAATGTTATATAAAGAAAAATTCCGGGTTACTCTTAATACAGATGACAGATTAATGAGCAATACCAATATGACAAAAGAATTTATGACTGCAATAGAATATTTTGGTTTAGGCTTTGATGATTTTGAAAAGATTACAATAAACTCAATGAAATCTGCATTCATTCCATACAAAGAAAGACTGCATTACATTTATGATGTAATAAAACCAGGCTATCAGAAAATAAGAGAAAAAATATTATCATTTAACAAGCTGAAAAAATAAAATGAAAAAACTGTTCACTAACTATAATTTTGAATTTGATAAGAACGAAAGAAAATTAATTACTAATTTCAGTAAACAGGTGATTAAACAAGTTTCCGGCGATAATAAATTTTTTGCCGAAGAAAAAGCGTTTAAATCAATTATAGAAAAGTTAAATCAAAACGATGATGTAATTAAATTAACTAAAGATGAAAGAACAAGATTAGTACACCAATTAAAACAAAACTCAGATTTTATGAAAAAGGAAATGAAAAAAAGCTGGTTTCTAAAAAAATGGTTGTATAAATCTCTTTTTAATCAATATGATAATTTATTAGAAAAGTATTTTAAGGATTAAATAATGTCTACAAAAGAAAAAACTATAATTGCTCCTACCGGCAATACAATTACCTGCAAAGGATGGATACAGGAAGCTGCGATGCGAATGTTAATGAATAATCTTCATCCTGATGTTGCAGAGAATCCCGCCGAATTAATTGTGTACGGCGGCAAAGGAAAAGCAGCAAGAAATTGGGATGCATACGAAGCAATCATTAAAAGTCTGAAGAATTTAGAAAATGATGAAACATTATTAATACAATCCGGAAAACCTGTTGGAATATTTAAAACCTATCCGAATGCACCAAGAGTAATAATTTCAAATTCAATGCTTGTTCCCGACTGGGCAAACTGGGATGAGTTCAGAAGACTTGAACAGCTTGGTTTAACAATGTACGGACAAATGACTGCGGGCAGCTGGATTTATATCGGCACACAAGGAATATTGCAAGGCACTTATGAAACTTTTGCAGAGGCTGCTAAAAAATATTTTAACGGATCGCTAAAAGGTAAATTTGTTCTAACCGCCGGTTTAGGCGGTATGGGCGGAGCTCAGCCATTAGCCGCTGTATTTAACGGCGCTGCTTTCCTTGGAGTTGATGTTGACCGGGCACGAATTCAAAAAAGAATTGACACGGGTTATTGTGATGTTATAACAGATAATCTTGATGAAGCATTAAAGATTGTTCTTGATGCCAAAGCAAAAGACAAAGCAATTTCTGTTGGATTAATTGGTAATGCCGGTGAAGTTCATCACGAAATATTAAAACGAGGAATTATACCCGATGTCGTAACTGATCAAACATCCGCACACGATATGTTAAATGGTTATGTACCTATGGGAATGACCTTTGAAGAAGCACTTCAGCTCAGAAAATCAAATCCCGAAAAATATGTTTCTCTTTCAAGACAAACAGTTGTAAAGCATGTTGAAGCAATGTTGGAATTTCAAAAACGTGGTGCAATCACCTTTGATTATGGAAACAACATTCGTGGTGAAGCTAAAGAAAATGGTTTAGCAAATGCATTTGATATCCCGGGATTTGTACCTGAATTTATCCGTCCGCTTTTCTGTGATGGTAAAGGACCATTCAGATGGGCAGCATTAAGCGGAGATCCAAACGACATTTATGTAACCGATCAGGCAATAAGAGAAACTTTTCCTGAAAACAAACTTCTACTTAACTGGATAGATATGGCACAGAAGAAAGTTCACTTCCAGGGATTGCCGGCTAGAATTTGTTGGCTTGGTTATGGTGAACGGGCAAAGATGGGAAAGATATTTAATAAACTTGTTGCCGAAGGAAAAATAAAATCTCCAATAGTAATTGGAAGAGATCATCTTGATTGCGGATCAGTTGCATCGCCAAACAGAGAAACCGAAGGAATGATTGATGGAAGTGATGCAATTGCAGACTGGCCGATTTTAAACGCTTTAATTAATGCTATCGGCGGTGCAAGCTGGGTTTCTGTTCATCACGGCGGTGGTGTTGGTATCGGTAAATCAATTCATGCAGGTATGGTAGTAGTGGCTGACGGTACAAAAGAAGCTGAAGAAAGATTGGAAAGAGTTCTTACTTATGATCCTGGAATGGGAATTATGAGACACGCCGATGCTGGTTATCAGCAGGCGATCGATAATGCAAAAAAATGGAATGTAAAAATTCCGATGCTTAAATAATTAAATCAGTAATTTTTATAAAGTAGAAATAAAAGGTTTTCAATTGAAACATAATTCATTCGTTAAACTAAACAGATTTATTATATCAGTTGGAATGATCATAATTCTACTAGTATTATTTAATATATCTTCTTTTAGTCAGGATAAAAATAAAATTGACTTTAAAACCTGCACTTATAATGGTTTTCCATTACACGGGAAAGTCAAATTTGTTGATTCGTTTCCTGATATTAAAGTACAAATTGTTGAATCATTCCCTGATCTCAGAGTAAAAATTGTAAATTCTTTCCCTGATAATTGCGGTGAGTGGAAAATTGTTGAATCTTTTCCGGATGTTAAAATAAAAATAGTAGAATCGTTCCCGGATATAAAAATAAAATTTGTGGAATCATTTCCAGGTAAACCATAAATAAACAATTATCTGAGACTTAATGTTAAACATAAACTCTACCTTGAAACAGAAACAATTACAATGCTTAAATTATTTTAGTCAAAAATGAATAAAACATAAGGAGAAATTATTATGAAGAATAAAGTACTGGTTGCAGATAAATTTCCGGAAAAATATATCCAGCAAATGAAAGACCTTGGCTTGGATGTAATCTACGAACCAAAACTCGGAGAAAAAGATCTTCCTGAAGCAGCAAAGGAAGTAGAGATACTTGTTGTCCGCTCAACTGTTGTTAATGAAGAAGCCATCAACAACTCAAAAAAATTAAACCTGATAATCCGTGCCGGCTCAGGTGTTAACAACATCAATATTGCTGCTGCAAATAAAAAAGGTATTTATGTTGCTAACTGCCCGGGAATGAATTCTATCGCAGTTGCTGAGCTTGCTGTTGGATTAATAATTGCCATTGACAGAAGAATTGCTGATAATGTTAGTGATTTCCGTAATGGTAAATGGAATAAAGCTGAATATTCAAAAGCTGACGGCTTATTCGGTAAAACACTTGGTATTGTAGGAGCCGGTCAAATAGGCGTTGAAGTAATCAATAGAGTAAAATCTTTCGGACTTAATATAATTGCCTGGTCGCGTTCGCTGACAAATGAAAAAGCTGAGTTGTTAGGAGTAGAAAGATGTCAGACTCTTGAAGAAGTTTTCACAAAAGCAGATATAATATCTGTTCATCTTGCACAAACTGCAGATACTAAAAAATTAATCAGCAAAGATCTGATTAATAAAATGAAAAAAGGTGCTTACTTCATAAACACTTCAAGAGCAGGAGTTGTTGATGAAGATGCATTAATCGAAGCAGCAAAGGCAGAAAAAATCTTTCTTGGTCTTGATGTATTTAATAATGAGCCTGAAGGAAAAGGCGGAGATTTTACTACTCCTCTTCAAGGATTGAAAAATGTATATCTTACTCATCATATCGGTGCTTCAACCGAACAGGCACAGGATGCTGTTGCAGATGAGACGGTAAAAATTATTAATGAATTTGTTAATTCCGGAGTAATAAGAAACTGGGTTAACAGAATAAAAAAATCACCTGCAAAATATCAGCTTATTGTTAAGCATTTTGATAAGCCGGGAGTTTTAGCCGGTGTACTTGAACTTTTAAAAACCGGAAATATTAATGTAGAAGAAATTGAAAACGTAATCTTTGATGGAGCAATTGCTGCAAGCTGCACAATGAAACTTAAAGATGCTGCTACACCGGATATGCTTAAGAAGATGAATGAAAATCCTGATCTGATAAGTGTCAGTCAGGTTGAGATTTAAATATTCTTTCAACTAATAACAGTAAAAAGGCGATTCTTGGGATCGCCTTTTTTATGAACTTTTTCACTAGAATTTATTAGCCGTCATTATTGACTAAACAATAAATTCCAATGTTTTGCAAATAATACTTAACTACTCTTTATACTTGATAACGCGCAATTTTTATATCACTATTCTCAATCAAATTCAATAACATTTTTTTAACTTCGCTTTATAAAAAACAAAACACTGCTGGTATATAATTTGCCTCAATCATTAAAATCACTTGAGGTAAATATGAAAAAATATTTTTACACAATAATATTATCAGTCTTTTGTATCAGCTATTCATTTTCACAAAACGCAATAATAGCAAATCATAACTCTGCAAAGCTTTCTATTATACCAATAAGCTGGATTGATTCCGCGAAAGCAAAGCTACACATCGCTTATGGACATACATCTCACGGAAGCCAATTAATCACAGGTATGGAAGGATTAAAAAACTGGAAAGGCAATCAATATGCTTTTAATCACGGTGGTACGAATGGCGCATTAGATATTCATGATTATGCCTTCAGCGGTGCATCAGATCTTGGGAATCCAAACAGAACAGCCTGGGCTTCTGCAACAAGAGATTATCTGAATAATCCGGCTAACAGCAACGTAAATGTTGTTATATGGAGCTGGTGCGGACAAGTAAGTAGTGCAACTCAGGCAGACATTAACACTTATCTTAATCTTATGAATGGCTTAGAAACAGATTATCCGAATGTTAAGTTTATTTATATGACCGGACATCTTGATGGCACCGGTGTTAACGGAAATCTTAATCAAAGGAATGAACAAATAAGAAATTATTGTTTGAGCAACAATAAAATACTTTATGATTTTGCAGATATTGAATCTTATGACCCTGATGGAAATTTTTATTTGAATAAAAATGCAAATGATAATTGCGATTATGATAGCGATGGTAACGGAAGTCTTGATAAAAACTGGGCAATAGATTGGCAAAACTCCCATACCTTAAATGTTCATTGGTATAATTGCTCAGCAGCTCATAGCCAGCCACTAAACGGGAACCTTAAAGCTTATGCAGCATGGTGGCTTTGGGCAAGACTTGCAGGATGGAATTCAGCAACAAACATTTCTGATGAACCGGTTTTATACAATTATTCTCTAAGTCAGAATTATCCAAATCCGTTTAATCCAAGCACGAGGATAAACTGGCAAACAGCAGCAGGCAGCTGGCTGACAATAAAACTTTTTAATGTTTTAGGCAAAGAGATTGAAACAATAGTTGATGAATATTATGAAGCAGGCAATCATTCTGTACTTTACACTACAAATTCTAAATTGCCAAGTGGAGTATATTATTATCAGTTAAAAGCCGGTGAGTTTACACAAACGAGAAAAATGATTCTGCTAAGGTAAATCAGATAAACTTTATATCTACCATATCTTTAACTATTCCGTGAAGATATGGTAGTTGTATTAAAGATTTAATCCCTTCAATATCCTGCTCTTCAAAATCGAAGACAATGTGCTGAAGGTTAACACTAATAAATTCTTTTACCCCATTATTGAATTTGTTTAGCACCTCATAAGAATTATTAGCATTATAAGATTTTAATTTTTCTGCAAATTTCTGATTAAACTCTTTAATCATATTCTCACTTGATGAAGCAACTAAAAAATTAACATAAGGAGCTTCAAGCAATTCGATCATTTCCTCTGCGAAACTTAATCCGTTGAAAAATAATTCTCTTTCAAGATTTTCATCTCCGGCAATTAAAATATTCTCATCACTTAATTCACTTTCTTCTTTCAGTATTGTCGGAACAATATCAACATTATAAAGCTCTTTGAAAAGAATTTTTGAAAGAATAATTTCATTGGAAGTTATATCACCTTTCAAATATAGGTTTTCGATTGTTTGCTGCCCTTTTTTAAAATGTATATAAGCATTTGAAAGTAAGGCATTGAACGAAACACCAATCTGCGATGATATAAACAGTTCTTTATGAGTAATAAGATCAAGAGATGGAATTAATCCTAAGGTATTGTTATCAGCTAAAATATTGCGAGCTATTAATGCAGCGGGATGAAATTCAACATTATATTCTTTATCTAATTCCAGGGCAGAAATAAATAAACGAGAATAAATATTTGAGGGCAGCAGTATCTTTGTTTTCATAAAATAAAAAAGCCGCCTTTTAAAGCGGCTGATAAATATTACAATTAAACCTTTTTACTTTTAATCCTTGCAGCTTTTCCCGAGAGATTTCTTAAGTAGTAAAGTTTTGCTCTTCTGACGTCACCTTGTTTAAGCACTTCTACTTTAGCAATCTTTGGTGAGTTTAGAGGGAATATTCTTTCAACACCAACACCGCCTGACATTTTTCTGACAGTAAAAGTTTTACTTAATCCTGAACCGCGAATACTTATTACATCGCCTTCAAAAGATTGAAATCTTTCTTTATCTCCTTCGATAACTCTAACCTGAACGCGAATATGATCGCCGGGATTAAATTCTGGCATATCAGTTTTTATTTGCTCTGGTAATATTTTATTTACATCTATCATATCGTACTCCGTTTATTATAATTTCTCCACTTTTCTGTTAAGATTTTAGATTGTTCTTGTTTCCATTTTTTAATTTCTTTTTCATTTCCGGATAATAACACTTCAGGAACCCTTATTCCTCGATATTCAGCCGGTCTGGTATAATAAGGTGCTTCTATTATTTCACCATCCTGAAATGAATCATCCAATGCTGCTTCACTATCATTAAGAACGCCAGGTATCAACCTGATTATTGCATCAGCAATTATAAGTGCAGGCAGTTCACCGCCTGTAAGCACATAATTACCAATTGATATCTCATCAGTTGCAAAATATTCCCGAACTCTATCGTCAATCTCTTTGTAATGTCCGGTAACTATCAGCAAATTTTTTGCAAGTGATAATCTGTTTGCATATTTCTGATCAAATAATTTTCCTTTCGGGGTCGTAAAAATTATATGATCGTACTTTACTTCTGATTGCAGCTTATCAATACATTCAAAAAACGGCTCGGGTTTTAATATCATACCCGCACCACCGCCAAAAGGTTTATCATCTATCTGCTTATGTTTATTGAAAGCATAATCACGCAGATTATGAATAAAGATATTAACCTTTTTTTTATCCTGAGCCCTTTTAAGGATACTTGTATTCAACGGGCTTTGTAATAGTTCAGGCACTGCTGAAATAATATCAATCCTCATCATCGCCAATTCCATATTCAGAATTCAGGATAAAAATTTTACTTTCTTTATCAATTTTTTCAACTATTGAAAGAACATAAGGGAAAAGAATTTCTTTCCCGTTTTTATCTTTAAGCACAATTACATCATTTGCAGGTGTTTGAAAAATATCAATTACATCTCCTAAGCAAATTCCATTCTGATATATTTTATAACCAATAACATCCGGTAAAAATCCGATTTCACTTTTAAGTTCTTTTATTTTCTCAGACTGCAGATAAATATTTCTGCCAATGAAAAGTGATATATCTCTTTGATTTTCAAATCCTTTAAACTTAACATAGAGCGAACTTTTACCGCCAGCAACATCCTCAATTTCAAAAACTTTTTTCTGATTCCAGAAATCTATATAAACATCTGAAATACTTTTAAGCAATTTATCAAGCCCGGTTTTCCACTGGATTTTCACATACCCATCTTTACCAGCAGAAGATATTTCAGCAATTAAAATAAATTCATTCAATTTTTAATGAATGATTAATCTTCAATCTCTAAAATTGCTCTTTTTCCTTCTTTAGCAGCTACAGCTGTTAAAAGGGTTCGCATTGCCTGTGCAGTTTTCCCTTGTTTCCCGATTACTTTTCCGATATCATCTGCCTGAACTTTAAGAGAAAGAATAACCTTTTTTTCTTCAGTCAGTTTTTCTTCCACAACAACACCTTCAGGACTATCAACAAGTTGTTTTGCAATATATTCAACGAACTCTTTCATAATAGAAGCCTCCTATAATGAACCCGGGTGAATAAGTTGTTATGTACAGCATCAATAAAGAATATTGATTTTCAAACCAGAAGTGACACCCATAACTTCTGCTGTACCTTTATTCAAGTCGAAATTAATAATTAACTTGCAGGCTGCTCTTCAGTTTTAGCTTCCTGTTTATCTGCCTTTTTCTTTTTCTTAACTGTTTTCTTTTGTGCTGATGCTTCTTTTAGTTTTTGCCAGTTTTCAACTTCAGCCTGAGCTTTTTCTTCAGACAATTTTCTTCTGGTAATATCTTTTTTCAGAATTATTCCCTTTTGACTGAGCAGGCTTTTTACAGTATCTGTAGGCTGAGCCCCGGTATTTAACCAATAATTTACTCTGTCTTCCTTGATATCTACTGTGTGTGGATTTGTAAGCGGATTATAAATCCCAACAGCTTCAAGAAATTTTCCGTCTCTGGGTGAACGTGCATCTGCAGCAACAATTTTATAAATGGGTTGTTTTTTCTTTCCCATTCTTCTTAATCTTAACTTAACAGCCAAATTAGTAACCTCCGGATATTATATATCTGTTATCAATTAAATTTAAAATTACGCATCGAACTGGGAATACCCTTTTTACTTAAAGTACTCATCATTCTTTGCATTTCACTAAACTGCTTAATCAAACGGTTAACATCTTGTATTGATGTTCCGCTTCCCCTGGCAATTCTTTTACGTCTATTGCCGTTCAAAACCTTTGGGGTGGCTCTTTCTTCTCTTGTCATTGAGTTGATAATGGCTTCCACTTTAACAAGAGCATTATCATCTATCTGAGCATTTTTTATCTTTGATCCAACGCCGGGTATCATCCCAATCAGCGAAGACAAAGAACCCATTTTCTTGATGACTTTAATTTGCTTAAGAAAATCATCAAAATCAAATTTATTTTTGCGAAGTTTCTCCTCGAGCTTCTCAGTTTCAAATTCGTCAAATGACGCCTGGGCTTTTTCCACTAAAGAAACTACATCGCCTTTCCCCAATATCCGGGATGCTAATCTTTCCGGAAAAAACACCTCCAGGTTTTCTAACTTTTCACCATTGCTTATAAACTTGATTGGTTTACCAACGACAGATCTTATAGATAAAGCGGCACCGCCGCGCGAATCTCCATCAAGTTTTGTAAGAACTATTCCATCAAAATTTACAGTCTCATTAAAAGCTTTAGCTGAATTTACTGCATCCTGCCCAGCCATTGAATCCACTACAAACAGAGTTTCAGTCGGATTAACAAGATTTTTAATGTCTGATACTTCCTGCATCATTTGTTCATCAACGTGCAATCTGCCGGCAGTATCTATAATAACTGTGTTTAAATTATTCTCTTTTGCAAAATTAATCGAATCAACTGCAACTTTTTTTGCATCCCTTTCTTCCAGTGAAAAAACTTCAATATTTATCTGTTTGCCTAAAAGTTTTAATTGTTCTATTGCTGCAGGCCGATAAATATCTGCAGCAACTAATAAAACTTTTCTCTTGTGTTCAGATAATCTTTTAGCAAGTTTTCCACAAAAAGTAGTTTTACCGGATCCTTGAAGACCCACAACCATCAAGGTAGTTATTCCGGTTGGATTTACCTGTAACTCTTTTTGTCCGCCACCAAGTAATTCAGTCAGTTCATCATAAATTATCTTAGTAATAAGCTGACCAGGCGAAATTGAAGCAAGAACTTCTTTACCAAGAGCTTTTACTTTTACATTCTCAATAAATTCTTTAGCTACTTTGTAATTAACATCTGCATCAAGAAGAATTCTTCGTATTTCGCGCAAAGTATCGGAAATGTTAGCTTCTGTCAGCTTACCTTGACCGGTAACTTTTTTTAATGCGGACTCTAATTTTAAAGATAATTCTTCAAACATAAATTCAACAACTCAAAGTAAGGATATTCTTAACTCTCTTTCAAGGCATTGGCACCGGACACAATCTCAAGTATCTCTGTAGTAATTGCAGCCTGACGTTTACTATTATAAGTAAGACTTAAAGTTCTGATCAATTCCTTAGCATTAGTAGTTGCATTATCCATAGCTGTCATTCTTGCTGCAAATTCGGATGCATTGGATTCCAATAACACTCTCCACATCTGAGCTTTAAGATGTTTGGGAATCAGATAATTAAAAATTGATTTCTGATCAGGTTCTAATATATAATTTGCAGTTTCATATTTACCAGAATTATCTTTTTCAGGTGGTGCAATCGGCAGAAACTGTTCTACAACTATTTTTTGTTGTATTATTGATTTAAACTCATTAAAAATTAAAATTACTTTATCGATTGTACTATCTAAATACTTATCAATCAATTCATTAACTAAATTTTGTGCAGTAGCATAATCAAGCTGTGAAAAAATTCCGGGATAAGTCTGACCAATATTATAATTTCTTTTCCTAAAATAATCCGAACCTTTTTTACCAAGACAATAAAGCAAATAATTTTCATTAGGACTTTTTACTTCCTCATAGATATATCTGGCTGCTTCTTTAATGATATTGGTATTGAATGCTCCGCAAAGTCCGCGATCTGCAGTAACAACTACAATTGCAATATTTTTAACTTCTCTTTGAAGAAACAACGGATTCAAACCTCTGTCTTCTTCAGTAACTAAATGAGATAGCAATGTGGATATTTTTTTAGAATACGGGCGTGCATTTAATATTGCTTCGGTTGCACGGCGCAGTTTTGCGGCAGCAACCATCTTCATTGCTTTTGTAATCTGCTGAGTGCTTTTAACACCCTTTATTCTAAGTTTTATATCTCTTAAAGTTGCCATTAATCTTCAACAATTCTATTTAAAAACTGCAAGAAATTCTTTACCGGCTTTCTGCAATAGTTCATCAGTTTCTTTACTGATATCTTTATCTTTCTTAATCGATTCAAAAATTGATTTATACTTTACATCAATAAATTCCAGCACTTCCCTTTCGAAGCGTTTAATATCTTTAACCGGAACATCATCCATAAATCCTTTTGTACCGTAGTATATTGCAACCACTTGCTTTTCCACCGGAACAGGAGAATATTGTCCTTGTTTTAACAATTCAACTAATCTGGCACCTTTAGCTAAAGTTTTTTGTGTAGCTTTATCAAGGTCAGAACCAAATTTTGCAAAAGCTTCAAGTTCTCTGTATTGAGCAAGATCCAATTTCAAACTTCCGGCAACTTTTTTCATCGCTTTAATCTGTGCATTACCGCCAACACGGGAAACAGAAATACCAACGTTTATTGCAGGTCTTATACCGGCATTGAACAAATTAGATTCAAGATAAATCTGACCATCTGTAATTGAAATAACGTTTGTAGGTATATAAGCCGACACATCACCTTGCTGAGTTTCAATTATCGGTAATGCAGTTAAACTTCCTCCGCCTTCTTCATTACTTAATTTAGAAGCTCTTTCAAGTAATCTTGAGTGAAGATAGAAGACATCACCGGGATAAGCTTCACGTCCGGGTGGTCTTCTTAATAATAATGAAAGTTCTCTGTAAGCTTGTGCTTGCTTTGATAAATCATCATAAATGCAAAGTGAGTGTTTACCATTATCTCTAAAATATTCACCTAAAGTTGCACCTGAATATGGAGCGATAAATTGTAACGGTGCAGGTTCTGAGGCAGCCGCAGAAATAACTGTAGTATAAGCCATTGCGCCATTTTCTTCCAACTTTGCAACTACCTGTGCTACTGTAGATTCTTTCTGCCCAACAGCTACATAAACACAATAAACCGGTTCAATGCCAAGTGCTTTAGCTTCTTCAGTATGGGTGTATTTCTGATTTATAATTGCATCAATTGCTACTGCAGTTTTACCTGTCTGTCTGTCACCAATGATTAATTCTCTTTGTCCTCTTCCAATCGGAATCATTGAATCAACTGCTGCTATACCGGTTTGTAATGGTTCTTTTACCGGCTGTCTTTGTATAACGCCCAGAGCTTTTCTTTCGATTGGTAAAAACTGTGAAGTATTAATCGGCCCTTTACCATCAATTGGTAATCCAAGTGGAGTAATAACACGTCCAAGCATTGCATCGCCAACCGGCATTGATGCAACTCTTTTTGTTCTTTTTACTGTATCACCTTCTTTAACAAGTGTTGTATCACCAAATAACACACAACCAACACTATCTTCTTCAAGATTTAACACCATTCCAAAAACATCATTTGGAAATTCAACCAATTCACTTGCCATAACTTGTGAAAGCCCATAGACACGGGCAATACCATCACCAACCTGTAAAACTGTTCCGACATCATAGATATCAATTTCACTTTCAAATCCGGAAAGTTGTTTCCTTAATATCGCAGATACTTCATCAGGTCTAACTTCTGCCATTTGCAATTTCCTTTATAAAATTCCTAATTTTAATTTAGTGTAATACTACCTTGTAAAAATTCTTTTTTCAGCAATCCAAGCTGATGAGCTATTGATGCATTATAGACTGTATCTCCAACTTTTGCAACAAATCCACCAATAATATCTCTATCAACTCTATAAGTTAATCTGACTTTTTTCTTTAAATAAGATTCAAACTTTTGCTCTAATTGTTTCTTTTGCTCATCTGAAAAATCAAATGCAGTGGTAACATCAACTTTTACAACGCCAATATGTTCATCTCTCAGCGATTCAAAAGTTTCCAGAATATCAACCAGTATTTCTTCTCTGCCTTTAGTAATTACAAAGTAAATAAAATCCAACGAATCTTTACTAATCTTATTACTAAAAACTTCATTAAGAATATTCTTCTTTGTTTCACCTTTTACAATCGGGCTTTTAATCGCTCTTAATAAATCGGCGCTGCCGGCAAATGTATTCAGAACAAACTCAAAATCCTTAGCAACTTCATCAAGAATGTTTTTCTCAATTGAAGTATCGATAAAGGATTTAGAGTATCTTATTGCAACTTTAGATGATGCCATACTTAGTTCTTAGATATATCACTAATATATTTATCAACTAATTTCTTGTTTTTTTCTGCATCAAGATTTTCCTTCAATATCTTTTCAGCAGCTTTGATAGAGATATCAGCAATTTGATTTTTCAATTCATCAAATGCAGCATTTTTCTTTCTTTCAATCTCTTCAGTAGCATCAGCAATAAGTTTTTGAGCTTGTTCTTTACTCTCTTTAAGCATTTGCTCTTTCAGATTATCAGCAAACTGTCTGCTTTGTTCAATAATCTTTTTTGATTCTTCTTCCGCTTTTGCCAGATTATTCTGATTTTCAGCAAGAATTCTTTTTGCTTCTTCCTTAGCTTTTTCTGCCTGCTCTAATGAATCTTTTATGGCATCTTCTCTTTGTTTTAAAGCTGAAAGAATAGGCTTCCAGGCAAATTTAGTAAGCAAGAGAACCAACAAAATAAAAGTGACTGTAGTCCAGAAAGCTAATCCGCCATTAACAGAAAGCAATCCGCCTTCAGCACTTTCACCTTCAGATACAACCAAAGCAATAACAGCAAATAATATATTTGCAATCATATTTATAATTAACATTTGGTTAAAATAACTGGAGTGAAAAATCACTCCACTTAATTATTATTTACCAGCTAAGATAAAGCAGATAACTAATGCGAATAATGAAATACCTTCAATCAATGCAGCAGCAATGATCATAGATGTTCTTATTGCACCGGCAGCTTCAGGCTGTCTTCCGCTTGCATCCATAGCAGCAGCAGCAATTTTACCAATACCAAATGCACCACCGAGGATTGTAATAGCGGCACCAAATCCGGCAGCCAAATATGGAAAGTCCATTTATATTCTCCTTAATTATATTTTTGTTTATAATTTATTTTTAATGTTCCTGATGAACAGCCATCCCTATAAATAATGAGGATAACATTGTAAAAATATAAGCTTGTATTAATGCAACTAAAATTTCAAGTGTGTAAATAAACAAAGCCAATGGAACTGCAAGCCCAGCCCAGCCTATACTTTGCATTACAAAGATCAGACTTATTAAAGCATAAATAACAATATGCCCAGCAGTCATATTTGCAAAAAGACGAATAGCTAATGCAAATGGCTTTGTGAACAATCCTAAAAACTCAACTACTGCCATTATCGGTAAAAGAAATATTGGAACTCCATGCGGAATCAATCCTTTGAAGTAGCCAAATAAACCATTGTTCCTTATTCCACCAAACATAAATACAAGAAATGTAAAAATAGCCATTGTGGCAGTTACCGATATATTACTTGTAAATGTTGCAGAGAATGGAACTAGCCCTAAAAAGTTTCCGAATAAAATGAAAAAGAAAACTGTTAATAAATATGGCAGAAATTTTTCAAAACCTTTTCCGATTGTTGGTCTGGCAATTTCATCTCTAACGAATAAAATAAAGACTTCCCAAAAGTTCGTAAATCCCTTTGGTACAATTGAAGTTTTATAAGCTTTGGCAATTCTTGTCATAACAAAAAACAAAAGAATTGCCCCTAACCACATAAAAACAACATGCTTAGTAATAGAAATATCCAATCCAAACAGCTGTAGATGTGGTAAATATAACTTGCCCATTGGAGAGAAATCAAGATAATTTCCATCCATAACGTGATGTAAAATCCAATCACTGCTGGAGTTGGATTGAGCAGTTTTTATGCTATCAACTGATATTATTGCAGTTGTTGAGTCTATCATTGTCTGGTTTTGATTGTTAAATTCTTATTAAGTGTTAAAACAAAAATTTCTACCATCAGATAGTAGAAATAGTAAATAAAGGTTGTAAAGATAAACGAATTGAGGCTAACAAACAAGATTTTGAGGGCAATTATGATTAGTCCCAGCATAAGGAATAATCTGAAAACCACGCCGCCAAAGACGATAATTAAAAAGAATTTATCGCTTTTTTCAATTCCGAACTTAATGTTTAGCAGTCCTAACAATAAATTCAGAGATGAAATCAAAAAACCCCATAAAATGCTTGAAAACAGTTGGCTATCTAAATGATTAAAAAAATAAAGAATTGTTATTATTATCAAAGAAATAAGCGGCAAGCTTAGTAATAAAACCAAAATCTTATTCTTTTTTAACATTTTTTCGTCTTTTTTCTAAATCATTCACTGTTTTGATTAGGTTATAGATGCCAATGGAAATTCCAAATATTCCACCGAGTAATGTAAACAGATATCTTGAATCAAATTTCTTATCAAGCCAACTGCCTAAAAAAACCATAGCCACAATAGTTACAGCTAGTTGTAAGCCTAGACCCAAATAAGGGCCGGCTTCACGCAGGGATTTTGCAAAGCCGGAATTTTCATCCGGTTTTTGCATTTTTTATTCTCCTTTATTTACTGGTTTAAATGTTGAGTTAGAACTCATAGAGCTTCTTCCCTCAAAAATGGCTCCTGCCTCAACAACAAGTATTTTTGTAATTAAATCACCTTTAAGTACTGCTTTAGCTTCAAGAACTAATTTTTCTTTGGCATTAACAGTGCCTTCAACTTTTCCACCAATAGAAACAGTTTCACCTGTTAATTGCCCCTGAATTGTTCCGTGTTCACCTACGGTCAGATTACCCTGAGCAGTGATGTCACCTTTAACAGATCCATCTACCCGCACATTTCCATTACTGGTAACTTTACCATCGATAACAACTCCACTGCTAATGATTGTCACTTCTTCCATAGAACTCCCGATTGATTTAGTTTTCAAATATTACTCCTAAAAATTAATTAAAACTTCTTCAGGATTAATTGCTTTACCATCCTTCCAGATTTCAAAATGCAGATGCGGACCGGAAGATTGCATTCCTGAGTTTCCGCTTAAAGCAATTAACTCTCCCTGTTTAACAATTTCTCCTTCCTTTTTTACAAGCAAAGCACAATGCATATATTTTGTAACATAGTTTTCAGGATGATTTATAATAATTGTATATCCATACATTGGTGTATAATCAGCAAAAATAATATACCCGCCTGATGAAGCATAAACAGGGGTATCCTCTTTTAACACAAAATCAAAGCCGTAATGCCCAGCATCCGGATTAAATTTATTTATAACAAATCCGGCAGCGGGTTTAATAAAATATATATCTTTTTCCTGCCTGTTGATTAAGTCAGAAATTATCTTAGAAACAACAGCAAATACATTACCTTGTTTGTTTATTGTTTTTACCGAATCTTTCTTTTTTATATCTTCTTTAAGTAATGAAGTATCGCCAAGCATTATAGCAAATTTTAATCTGCTGTTTGCTGATTTTAATGCTTCAATTTCTTTTGCCAATAAATTGACTTTATTATTTAATATATCAACTTTCTTTTTATCAGAATCTGTTAGTCTCAAAGAATAAGGTAAAAGTATTTCGTTTAAAGGAGTGTAGCTGATAACATAAAATCCGAGCATAAAAACAACAACGGTATAAATAATAACGGATGCAATAAGTTTTGAAGAACTGATCTTAAATGATTTTGGGGCATTAGAAGTTTCTTCAGGAACTATAAGTAATGAAAACTTTTTTATTTTTTTAAGAGATTTCATCGTTTTCTAAGGAATTAACTTAATCTATTAATTAAATCTACAAATTTTATTCTACCTTCTCTAACCAATTTTGGTTCATCAGTTGTAAGATCTATTAATGTTGAAGCTTCAAAAAACGATTTATTATCAGAATAAAATATCGCATCAACTTCATTTGCAAATTCCTGAATAATCATTGTCGGATCGTTCATCGGTTCAGAACCTGTTCTGTTTACACTTGTAGATATCAACGGCATTTTCAATTCAGAAAGCAGCTTGTTACAGAATCTGTTATTAGGAACTCTAAAAGCACCTGTTTCAGATTTGAATATTTCCTGATACTTCCGGTTAAATTTTAAAATAACCGAAACAGGATTTGGCCAAATTGATAAAAGAAAATCAAGATAACGTTCTGAACTTATTTCAGCATAATTTTTCAGGATCTCAATATCGGATATTAAAAATATATATCTGCGCCAGTTTTTTTTACCTTTAACCTCGCTGATTCTAGCGATTGTCTCTTCATTAAACGGATTGCCTCCAAAACCGTATATGGTATCCGTCGGATAAATAAATATTGAACCCCCGAAAAAAAGTTCAATTGCAAGTGTTACCGCAGATTCTAAATTTTCATCTACTTTTATCAGAATCGGTTCTTTAATTTCTCCCAACTAACATCTCCTCAATTTTGTTGATAATCAAATCAGATGATAATTTATTTCCACAATCAAAAGTCTTAATCGGACATTTTTTATAACCGTGAATACCACAGGGTTTGCAGTATAAATCATCATAACTAAGATAATCAGAATTTTCCGAATATGGATAAAACCCAAATCCGGGAATCGTAGAACAATAAATTGTTAAAGTTTTTACTCTTGCCGCCATTCCCATATGTGTTGGAGCACTATCGTTACAAATTAAAAGTTTTGCATTCTTTAATAATTCAATACTCTCAACTATTGAAAATAATCCGGCAGCATTAATTACATCTTTTTTACATTTATCAGAAATCGTTTGAAGATATTCAGATTCATCCTTACTACCGATAAGGACTATTTTATTTCCTTTATTAATCAAATGATTAATTATTTTAGTATATGATTCAGCAGGATACATTTTTGTATTCCAGATACTTGCAGGAGCTACAGCAATAAAACCTTTATCAAGTTCATTATTTGAAATAAATTCTTTTACTTTTTCTTTTGTCTCTGTGGTTGTATTTATTTTTGGTATAACTTTCCAGCTATCATTATCATATTCATAACCCACAAGATCAAGATTTCTTTGAACTTCGTGTTTATTTAAATGATATGGAACAATATGCTTATAAACATGCATTAATGATGAATTATCAAATCCAAAAGACTCTCTTACCTGTAAATTTAAAACGATCAGAGCCGTTCTGAAAGATCTATGCGCCGAATAAACTCTAGTATATCCGTTTTCAGATAACTCTTTTGAGAATTTATAGGTTTTAAAAACTGATTTATGTTTACCTCTTTTATCCAGAACAATTACGTTATCAACCGATTCAGATGCACCGAATATTTCTTTCGTACCTGGAATACACAGCACATCAATCACACAATCCGGACTGGATTGCTTAAGCATCTGCAATGCAGGTAAAGTTAAAATAGCATCACCAGGAAATGCTGTTTGTATAAATAATATTTTTTGTTTTTCTGACATTTAATGTTTCCAGCGCTTATGCATCCAAAACCATTGTTCAGGATACTCTTTGATATATTTTTCCAGATACACCAACATTCTTTTTGAAAGCTCTTGAATACTCTCTTCATTGTTGGCAGGTAAATTTTCTCTGTTAATTTCTTCAAGAACTATTTTATATGTAAAATCAGGTTGCCTTACAGCGATTCCGTAAATTATCGGTGAATTCATTTTTAACGAAAGAACTGCCGGTCCGGTATATACAGAAGTTTTTCTTCCAAAGAAATCAAGTTTTATACTTTCTTCCGGACCTCTTTGATCAGCTACCATTGCAACAATTCCTTTTTTCATCAAAACTGAATATACATTTCTTATTGAAGCCCCAAGAGGCACAACTTCGTTATTCCATCTTGTTCTTACTTTGTTCATCCAATCATTAACAAGTGAGTTTCGCTGAGGTTTAACAATTACAGAAAATTTTTTATTTGTCTGCAGTCCTCCGGCAATTGCACAATATTCCCAATTTCCAAAATGCGCAGAAAGAACAATCAAACCATTATTTTCTGAATATCTTTTATTTAAAATATCGAGATTATAAAATTTTACACATTTATTTAATTGCTCTTCTTTAATCCAGGGAAGATATAAAATTTCAACCAGAGTAATAAAAAAACTATGATACGTTCCAAAAGCTATTTTATTAATTTCTTTTTTAGATTTTTCCGGAAAAGCATTAATCAGATTGTCAAATACAACAGCTTTTCGTATAGGGATAAAATTGTAAAACAGAACAGCCAGTATTTTTGCTGCTTTCTGTGATTTCTTTAATCCAATTATACGACATATACTGCTTAGACTTAAAAATAATATGTACTCAATGCGGTTTTTCAATATTTTATTTTCTTACTAACGTAAAAATAACAAATGAAGAGATATGTTGGAGGGAATAATTTATTAAACCCAAAACACAATTAAAGGATAATTTAAATTATTTTATCTAATGTTTATACGTCTTGCCCAATTATCATCTCTTAATTCACCACGCTTAGTAGAGTTAATCAAAGTATAATCAGAAAAACCTGTCAGATCACCGAAGATAAAAAATACACCACCTTCTATATCGGTGTATTGCCAAATTTCGTATGGTCTTGTTTCCAACTGATTAGGATATCTTTCAATTTCCGTTGGCTCACCATAAAGTAAATAAACTCTTCCTCTATCGGTTTTCCATCCGGGTTTGCCCATAGAAGTAAATCTTTCATTACTAAGCGCAACACGCTGTAAATACTGTCTGAAATATTCATTTTCCGGTAAAGATGAATTTTCATCTTTTGCTTTCCAGAATTCATACATAAATTCTCTTTTACCGTCAATCGTGTTTAACTTTTTATATCTCTCAATATCATCTTTACTGGAAATATATCTGGATTTATCAAACAGATCATCAAGCTCTTCTTCAGACATAGAGCCAAATGCAGAACTCAGGACAGAAGTAGTTGAAATTTCAAATGAGTCTTCAACAGCAATATCAGGATTATATACAAAAAACTTTTTTGCCGTTGATATTCCGATGTTTGCTGCACTGTCAATCAATGATATAACCAAAGTATAAGTATCTGTTGGAAAAGAAGTTAAAATCTGAGATCCTACTTCTACACGGCTATCAGAATTTCTTAAAAAATATTTATGTTTTTCTTTAACAAGTTTTCCGCGGCTGTTGTAAAGCAACTGGCTCATTTTTATTTGCGGACTTTTTAACGATTCAGATTGAATGTTGTAAATTTCCAGATAAAAGAATAATACAGGTTGTAAGCTGCCAAATACTAAATTCGGAATAGGAATAACTTCATAAGTATTTTTATAAAAAATAGAATTTTTATTTTCACTTCCCTGAATTATTTTTGAAGCGAGTTGAATATCACTAATCTGTAAATTATCGTGTAAAAAAGGTGTAATCCTTATCTCTTCAGAAATAATTCTTGATTTTGAAACATCATTTAAATCACTACCCGTTACTTCACAAATGTAATTACCTTTTGGAACTACAAAACCCAATGAACCGACAAGCATCTGATTTGAAACCAGACTGGTATCTATATCATGTTGAACCTTCCAGTAATTATAAATCAGTGTATCCCCTGTATTTGAATCCTTAATAAAAACTTTTAATAGTCCCTGCAGATTTGTATGCGAGTTCTCACTGATTACTTCTAATGATGCCTGATTAAACGAATAGTATAACTCCAGGAAATTGGAAGTTGAATCATATCTGAATTGTGCATAATCAAATTCAAAATTAAAGCCAGATTGTGGAAAACCATTAAAAATAAAAAGTATAGGTAAGATAAGAAGTTTTTTCATTCAGTTATTCTCTTTATTAAATAAAAAAGCGCCTATTATAAATAATAGACGCTTTAAATTTACACTATGTTCCTGTTATTGGAAAGATAATTTTACAGTAAAAATATGATTAGAAGTTGGGAACTCCTTAACATCTCTGTAAGCATAATCAAACGAGACACCAATATCAGAAAAATCATAATTTATACCTGCACCGGCAGTAAATCCGTAAATTGATTCATCATTATTTTCAGTAGATAACTGATATCCGCCTCTTAAGAAAAATGTGTTCATATAACTATATTCTAACCCTAAGTTAAAGGCATCTTCTAATGAGTTATTTGCAGTAAAAGTGCTTGCAAGATTAAGCATATTTTGTTCATCAAAAGATTCCTTATAAGCCAAACTTAACTGAAAATAGCTTGGGATCTGAAATTCTTCAGCAACCACTTCATAGGTACCATTCGGCGCACCAATAACGGAACCGGGAACACCTGTTTGAACACGCAAGTCCTGTCCGCCGTACACCATATTTGGACCGATATTATGGATAGCTGCTCCAATTGAAAGCTGTTCAGTAAATTTATATTGCACACCGGCATCAATAGCAAAACCAGATGCATTAGTATTACCAATGTTTTCGCTAATTAACTTGAAATTTGTTCCAATTGAAACTCTGTCAGTAAGAACTTTAGAATAAGTTAAACCTATAGTCATAAAATTTGGTGAATAAGTATAGCCTGTTCCATCAGGAAATTCATTTGTAGTAACAGGAATATCACCAAAATCAAAAGACTTAAAGCTTATGGCGATTGATCCCATATCGCCGAGATGAGTACCGACAGCAAAGTATGACAAATTGATGTCTGCTACATAATTCATATAACTAAACATCGCCTCAGTTCTCTGGGAAATGTCTAATCCTGCAGGATTATAGTATATGGATTCTAACCCAATCACATTTGCAACAAATGCTCCGCCGGTTGCAATACTTCGGGCACCTACCGGTACAAGCAATTGGTCAGCACCGTTAGTACCCTTTCTTGATTTGTCCCCTGCGTATAATGAAATACTGAAGAGAACAATAAATAATAGAATTAAATTATTTTTCATTTTTAAACTCCAATATGTTAAATAAATGCATCCTTGTACCATAAATCTAACCGAATGCTAAAATCTTGGTAATTGTTTTTGCGGCATAATAATCGAGAATTTCAATACTTTCTCGCCGTATTTGGGTGAAGAAACAATTGCCAGATATAAACCAGATGCAACTCTTAATCCTGACTCATTCAACAGATCCCACGACAAAAATGGAGAAGTAGAAACAGGATCTTTGACGAGTGTTCTTAATAATTGTCCAGACAAGGAGTAGATTTTAATTGTTACTTCCTCATTTGGCAGATTTGTAAAGGTTACAAACGGATCATCGGCTGCTAATCCGGTATATGCTGTATATGGATTATATCCATACATTGGATTTGGAAAAACATTCACTTTGTCAAAAAGTGCTCTTTCCTGTTCTTCAGTCAGTGCTCCATCAACAGATGTTGTAAATTCAAATTCGTCAAGAGATGTATAAGGATAAGTTAATACAGGAATTGTAAACTTATCTCCTGCTGAGTAAAACGAGCTTGAATCTTTACGTTGAATACTGACTACATACAACGTATTAAAATATGGAGAAAGTGCAATATCCCTTTGAGTTTGAGTAGCATTTGCATCTGCAGGAATTGTATATCCTTTCAGGTCTGCCCAAACAACACTGGATGCCGGGAAATTGCCTTTGTATTCCATCTGATTTCCATTCGGATCATATTCAGAATTAAAAATAAATATAAATTCAGCAGTAGCTTCAACATTGGTACCCGGATCCCAAATACCATCCGGATTTCCGCCATCGTTTTGTACTCTTTCTAAGAATCCTACTGCAAGCTGCTTACTTTCACCATAGGCATCATCTTTTATCCAGGCTGTAAATGGTACATCCACAAATCCTTCACCTATTTTACCAATCTGCGGAATCAAACCAGGCGGAACGGCAGAATTGTCTGCTGTTACACCGCCAGCGTAAATATAGCTGCTTCTTCTTGTTGGTAGATTAGCTCCGACAAATCCTACTAAATACCTATATGCTTTCCCTTGTTCACCAAACCTTAATTCAACATTTCTTAAATCAAATGCTGATACTATTTTCGTATTTAAGTTAGTAAGTGTACCGGGCATCTTGGCAAGCTTTTGTCCATCTTTAATATTGTTAGCAAGATAAGCAAAATAAGTTTTTGCTGTATCTGAGCTGTACCATTTCGATGAGGCGGAGGCAGTCAATTTACCAAGCTTAGGTGTTTTCTCTTGCAGTTTAACAATAAATCCATCTGTTGCCTGGAAGTTGACCCCGGTGTTATTGTACAAGTAAAATTTTGCCGAATCCAGAAGGACCTGGTTTTTTGTTTTATTAGTTAATTTCCAGAATGAGGAAAACTTTTCAGTAGATTTATCCTGGAAGAAACTAACATTGTATGTATCACCGGTTAAATTTTGCTTTTCAACAATATCAAGCTGCATTTTACCTTTTGCCGGTCCATCATTACTTTTTATATCTAATAATTCTACAGGGGGTCTATAAATATCTTCGCCCATAATAACAGTCTTAACCAGGTTAAGAGCTTTTGGATTTTCAACCGCCTGAACAAAAGTTTGATCGCTCAAATAATAATTACCATAATCACCATATTTGCCACCATCCTTATTAAAAAGGGCAAGCGTATCGTAGTTAACTCCATAAGCAGTGACTAAGAAATAATATGGTTTCCCTTTTATAAGATTACCGGAAGTAAAAGGATCCTGTGTAATTCTGAATCTGATTCTTCCCAGCTCAGGATCTTTATAAATAATAGTATCTAAAAGATTTGATTCAGGAGCAGCCGGGTATAATATTTCAATTGCCCCGGTATTTCCATCTTTTGCATAAAGATTATTTACAAAATCTTTTATCTGATATCTTCCGATCAATTTTATATTAGGTTGATTATTAATCTGTTCTGATGTATTGAATGTTTGTAATGCATAAACATTATAACCGCCAAATTTTACATCCCAGGTTTTAGATTTACTTGTATATTTAAACTGATCAGGAGTTGACCAGCTTAGATCAATAAAATCTTCATTGCTTTCAGTAACAACTTCAGGCGCCGGAGGAGCAGAAGGTGCAAGGTAATTAAGATTGAATATTGTCTGTGCACCATCATCAATAGCTCTGGCTACTGTAATTGAATTTAACGGATCAGTACCCTGAGCAACTACATAAGCAACTACAATTTCTTTCTCTTCATTTTTCTTAAGAATAAAGGGACCAGTATTTGTCATTTGACGGCAATCCGATTCTTTCGTGTTAATCCATCCTATTCCGTTACCATTATCAGCTACAGGATCTCCTGAGTACCAAATGTTTGGATCAACTGTATTACAATCTATTCCTTTGACGGTTCCATAAGGGAATGTACACGGATCAACATCCGAACCATCCATTGCTTTTCCCATCATATAATTTCTGGCTTGTTCTCTGTTATCCGGATCTCTTAAGGACGGGTCTCCGTTTATATATTGAATAAATGAAGCAATGGGCAAATTCATAGCACCCGGCATTTTATGGACACCAATGGTTTGACCACGATAACTATAAGCAGTATCCAATGGAGTGTCAATGCCATCATCATATATTCCGTTTCCATTAACATCATCAAAAGTAACTCCTGGTATATAATCAACCGGTCCTGAGAAAAAGTCAATCATAAAGCAAGGAGGCTGTGAACCATATTCAGCATCCGGACCATTGTTATAAGTATAACCGGCATTTCTGCCAACATCAGAGCCAACCAGATCATCAGTAGCATCTCCTAAATCCACATCTGACCAAACTCCAAAAAATACACTATCAAGCTGAGCTGGCTCATTGGGATCATTTAATCCCACATACTTAAAACGATATCTGACAAAAATTAAGTTTCCGATAGCTCCACCGGAAGCATACGCAAAAACAGTTTGTCTTACTTCAATGCCGTATGGCGGAACATTATTATATCGCCTTTGAGGAGCAGGCACACCATCCCAATACACACACCAAACTGTTTCATCGCCAAGTATATCAGGTCTATCTTCATCAAGGTCCCATTCACCATTTCCGTTTTTATCAACAGGATTATAAACACCATCGCCATCGCCATCATAAAAATCTGCTCCTAAATCAACTGCATCTCTCCAATCCTGCCAGGCAGTACCAAATGCAGGATCGCTTACTTTAACAACATATAACTGCGCTCTGCTATCGCCTGTAGTTCCTGCTAATCCTGGTAAATAGTCTTCAATCAAGCTTGCTGAAGCTACTGCATTTGAAAACAGGGTACCATTAGCATAACCGCTTAACATAAATCCACCGGAAAAAAGGAACACATGCCCACCAAATTTTCCACCGGCACCGTCAATAATCGGATTTGGATCCGGAATATTAACCGCTGCAAGTATTCCTTTTCGATTTATCGGTAAATTGAAATTATTAATATTTAACCTGTATGCATCTCCTTTTTTCCCACCCTCATCATTTGTTGCAGTAACTTTTGATAAGGTTTGAGAATGCAAAGGTTTTGTTCCATTTTTATCATCACCCAAAAATCCCATTGAAATAGGAATCAGCATTACTAATAAAAGAATTATCAGAGATTTTGGGTATTTACTCTTGGTTATTTTCATTTTAATTGACCTCATATCTTTAAATATTCAAAATTTTAAAAACTGATATTCGAGAAATTCAACTTTAAGCCTAATTTAATCAGTCTTGGAATACCATAGTTAGCCGGGTTGTTTTCTAACGACATATAATCCATAACATACCCTTCTCCATTTTGTTGCGCAGCAACTTTTCCGCTTGGAGTATTTAAGAAACCAGTAGTGCTTGGGCTTCCGGTTGATCTATAAACACCAACTACGTTATCAGCATCAAGCAGATTTTCTATCCATAAGTATGGTGATATAATTATATCTCCAAGAGCAAAGCTTTTTTCCAACTTCAAATCAACTCTGAATGAAGAGGGACCATAAGCTGAATTAATATAGCCAACAGTTTTTGAGAATATACCGTTATCGCCTAACAGATTCCATTGATCCATCGGAGTGTAAGGTCTGCCGCTGTTAAACGAAAGTAACATATTAGCATTAAACATCTCCAGCCAGCCTAATTCACCTTTCGGAACATAGAAATCGATGTTAATAATTCCGGTATGTCTTTGATCGAAACTTAAAGGTGCAATTACTTTTGGTGCAGCGTTATCAAGATTTCTAAAAACTGCAGTTTGACTTGATGATGTTGAAGAGCCTGTCCCTTCTGCTATCTGAAATGTATATTGAGCTGACACACTGAAATAACTTAAGTGAGTTACATCCAAAGAAAATGCCAATCCTTTTGTAGTTCCAAAATCAGAATTCTCAGGATAAATTGCATCTATAAGTTCACCACCGGCAACTCTTCTGAATTTATGGTTTTGCACATTAACTAATCCGCGGATGTTCTTATAAAATGCAGTAATATTTAATGCTGAGTTGTCACTTAATAATTGTCTGAATCCAACTTCATATTGAACTGTCTCTTCGGATTTTAATGCACCGTTAAATCCGCTTTGCGGTGCCATAATTAAATAATCATTATAGCTGTAAGGTCCAAAGTAAACATCGTTTAATATCGGCAGCTGGATAAATCTTCCATATTGAGCGTGGAAAACAGTACCGCTGGTTACAGGAAATCCAATTCCGATTCTTGGAGATAATTCAACTTCTGCATCTCTAAGTTTGAAATCACCCGGATCAAAGTTTTCGGGATCAGTTCCGCCGGCATAAGGTAATGCAGGATCTTTTAATACATAAGATTTCAAGTTGAAATAATCCATTCTTAAACCAATATTCAATACAATATCACTAAGCTCAAATCTATCTTGTAAATAAGCATAAGCGATATCTGGTTTATATGGTCTTAAAAATTGATTAGGCTCATCTGAAGTAGTTTTATTTTTGCCTGAAACATCATAACCATATACAAAGGGCTGTAATGCTTCCCATTTCTCAGTTTCAGTTAAAGTGTTTGGCTGCATAGCATACTGTCCGGCATAAACACCATATCCTCTTACAGTATGTGCAGAGTAACCAGCGCCAAACTCCAACAGGTGTTTGTCAATTTGCGAGGTTATATCAAAATCCAAGAAAAATGCGCCATCTTCTCGTCTTTGATATAAACCACTTCCGGAATATCCATAAGATAAAAATACTCCATTTGCATCACGTGGCTGTTGAATTCTGTTTCCTGATGAACTTAAAACAGGCAAACCATCAGCTCCAAGCCGAGCAGGATTTAATCCATCACCTGCCAAATAAACTCCAAGTTCTTCTTCCCAGTATTTTGCATTTCCGTAAAGTTCCAGATTATCTTTTAGGAAAGGAAGATATCTTTTGTAATTATATACTTTGTAACCAAAATTGAAATTCCAGAATGTAGTGTTACTAACAGTTTGAGATAATCTTGAATTTAACGATATATTATCTTCAGCAAATTCTGGATTAAATCTTGCATTATTTTTTTGATATAAATAAGAAATTACCTTAGCAACTCTGCTGTTATACAAAGCACTAAGATTTAATGAAAAATCACCCATTCTATGGTTTGTTTTACCGGATAATCTCCAAGCGCTTGCTGGATTGTTCTGATATCCTTTATAAGTTTTTTCTATTGATGGGAATGATAGTTCAATTGCTGAAGGATTAGCATCTTGATACCAACCTCTTTCAGCAGATAAAAATATAGTATGCTCTGGTGTACCAGGAATTATTGGTCCACTAATAGTACCGGCATATAAGTTATATCCAAAATCATCTGTAAAAGATGAAGTCAATAAATCTGCCAGAACTGTGTAAGTTGACTGTCCTGATTTAGTTGTAACATTCACAATACCTGATTGTGCCTGACCATATTTTGCCTCGTAACCGCCAACCTGAAATGAAATCTGTTCAATAGCAACGTTACTTACCTGTGCAGCAGATGATCCGCTGTAAAGATTATTCTGCGGAACACCATCAATTATGTAAAGCACTTCATTGCTTCTGCCGCCTCTTACGTTTAAAGCAGCATTTCCTGACTGACCGCCGCTGCCTTCAAGAACAACAACACCGGATTGCAGTGAAGCAATATTTGTAACTCCACGCACCGGTAATTTTGAAATCTGGTCCGCATCAATAACCTTAACAGTATTTGTTGCTTTCTCTTCAAAGAACTTTCTATCTACTACCACAATATCTTCCAAAGTAAAGTCTGTAGAAAGCTCGATATTTAATTCATAGGTGATTCCGGCAACAACTCTTACTCCCTCGATTGTTTTGGCAGCATAACCAACATAGCTGGCTTTAACATCATAGGTACCGGGAGTAATATTCAACACGAAATAATCTCCGTTGACATCTGTAGCCGCACCGGTTTGGGTTCCGATAAGAATCACGTTTGCGCCGATTAATGGTTCCTTGGTAACTGCATCAATTACTTTTCCACTTAATTTACCCACACCGGTTTGTGCTTGTAAAAAAGGGATAAACAGTAACGAAAGGAACACAATGCTAAAAAGTTTTGTAATCGAATTTTTCATCTCGTCTCCACTATTTTTTTTGAGATTAGATATTTTTTCATCTCATCGATTTATTTCAAATAAAAAAAGCGGATGGTTTGCAATTGAATTACAAGAAGCCACCCGCTTTTAAATTAAAGAATCATATTACTTCATTAACATCATTTTTTTAGAAGAAGTAAAATTACCAGCAGTAATTGTATAAACATACATACCGGATGCTAAGTTAGATGCATTAAAGTTAACTTCGTATGAACCAGCTTCTTTAACTGTATTAACTAAGCTTGCAACTTCTTTACCAAGCATATCATAAACTTTAATATTTACATTGCTTCTTTCAGCAACAGAATATTTTATAGTTGTGCTTGGGTTAAACGGATTTGGATAGTTTTGCTCCAGGTTGAAATTGTTAGCAACTACAGGATTTTCGTTAACATCTGATGACTGAGCAACTACCATACTATAGTAATACCAATCACCGACAGCATTACCGTTTTGTGGTTTGTTACCGGATGTTGGAGGATTAAATAATGATTGACCAGGAATAGGATCAACAAAATATAAGAAATGTGCTACTACATCACCATTAGGAAGTACTTCAAGTCTTCTTGCAACACTTGGATATGTTTCAGAAACCAGTTGATCACCAAGTACTGTCGGAGTTGACCAAGTTACACCGCCATCAGTTGAAACTGTCCACTGTAAGTCTGTATAAAAAATTGTCCAGGAGTACTGTCCGCCATCACCGGGATAAATATTTATCGGACTTGAGCCAACAGCACCGCTGTATTCCGGAGCAGCCCAGATAACAAATACAATCTGACCGTCATCAGTAATACTTACGCTTGGATAAGCCTGACCAATACCATTTCCCGGTCTGTCATCAACCATAATAGTGCTCGGTTCAAATGCAACTGCCGGAACAGAAACTTCCAGCCAGTCTTCATCACGGCTATTCCAATAAAGAAGTGGAAATGCGTTAACAGTATCTCTGTTAGCATTTACTCCGGCACCATAGCCATTAATAGCCATGTGAATTACACCGTCTTCGGCAACATTAGCATTTAACTGACCAAAATTTTCAAAGAAAGGAGCTAAATTTTGATTGTTAGCAACACTGAAATATCCATCTAAGCCTATAACTTTTCCAGTCCAGTTAGCACCAAAATCGGTAGTATGATACAAGTACAAACCATCTTCACCTTGATACAGGGTTTTCCAGCCACCAACAGTAGCCATATATTTACCACCGGCAGCACCATAAAGCGGATTTTCAGAAGGACCATCACCAGCAGTACTGACGCTTGTATCACCTTCACCAATTGAACTAACAAGTGTAAAACTGCCGCCAGCATCTGTTGATACAAAAATGTCTGCGTTGGTATCCATAACCCAGATTGTTCCATCAGGATGATAGTAAAAATCAGGGAAGTTGCCGCCGACTGTAGTTGTTGGGAATGGCTGAACTGGTTCAAGGTTTTCAAGGTCAATAACTGTTTGGTTTCCTGTTCCACCTGAGTGAGCCATAACGAAAGCTTTACCATCGAGCGGGCCACCAACGCATAACTGTGTTGTTCCCCATCCTAATGATAAAGATGGATTAAATGCATTGAAAACATCAATAGGGGCACCAAATGCTTTGTAACCAAATGGAATATATCTTGCAACCGGAGGTGAAACTGTACCATCTCTTCTCATTCCGACAAAAAATGGATCTAAATTATCTTCGCCATCAATATCAGCAAGATCAAGCATTTTTGGAATAACATTATTACCGGCGTAATCATAATCTGTTTGCATAAATAATTCGCCGAATGATGAATTAATTTTTTCTAACTTCATTGATTGAGAAACTGGTGCATCATAATTGGGGTCAAGCACCATTCTTTTCTCTTGTCCAACTTGTGCATTAGCTGTAAAAATAAAAGCTAAAGCAAAAAACAAAATTGAAAGTCTTTTGATCATAACGATCTCCTTTTATTTGTGTGTTATTGGTTAGTTGAATTAAATAATTAATAAATAATATTTCTCTCTTTAGACTGACTTAAATTACTATAATTTGCAATTTTAGTCAAGAAATTAAGCTTTTTTATTTTATTGTATGAAATAATATAATTTGCAAATAATATCAAGTCAAACTATCTTCAATCATTTCAGACGATAATCTGATAGATTTCGAAAATTCCATCTAAAGATTGTATAATCTGAATAATATTATCCGGAATTCTGCTATCAACATTTATAAATGTTAATGCTTGTTTACCTTTTTCAATTCTTCCAAGGGATAAGCCAGCAATGTTGATATTAGCGTCAGCTAAAATTTTCCCTACTGAAGCAAGCATACCCGGCTTATCTTCATTTATATATAACAACATATAACCTGTCGGATTCAATTCAACATCATAATTATCAATCTTTACTATTCTTATTTCATCAACTCCGAATAAAGTTGCTGCAAATATTCTGTCGTCTTTTTCCGTATGAATTTCGGCAGTAACAAGATTTTTATAAACACTGCTGTCGTCACTTTTTTTAATATTTACAGGAATGTTCAGATCATCAAAAAGTAATTGTGCATTTACATAGGTAACTATCTGATCTACTCTGTTTGTTAAAAATCCTTTCTGAAAAGCAGTGGAAAATTCTGTAGCATATTTATGAAGCGATTTTCCAGATAAATTAATATCTATACTTTTTAGCGGATCTGTTAAAAGCTGAGAGGTAAAAACACCCAATGATTCGCATAAATGGATGTATGAAAGAGAATCTTTATCCAGATTTTCTGCAAAACCGCGGATATTTACTGCAGCCGTAATCTTATTATCTAAAAAGTATTCTTTTATCTGTTCAGAGATCTGTATGGCTACCAGTTCCTGTGCTTCATCGGTTGATGCACCAAGATGCGGTGTACAAATAATTTTCGGATGATTAAAAATTATGTTTGAAAACTCAGGCGGCTCTTTACTATAAACATCAAACGCAGCACCTGATACAGTACCGGATTCAATAGCTTCAACAATGTCTGATTCGTTAACAATGCCTCCACGGGCACAATTGATTACCTTAACACCTTTTTTACATTTTTCAAATGTAGTTTTTGAAAGCAGATTTTTTGTTGAATCATTGAGCGGGACATGCACTGTAATAATATCAGCTTTAGGCCAGATCTGCTCAGGAGTTAAAATATCAATTCCAAACTCATTAGCTTTATCACTGGAGATAAGCGGATCAAATCCAATCACATCCATTCCGAAAGCTTTTGCTCTTTTAGCTACTTCTTTACCTATTTTGCCCAAGCCAATTACTGCGAGGGTTTTTCCGCGGAGTTCTGTGCCGTTATATTTTTTTCTATCCCATCTGCCTTCAGCTAACGATCTGCCGGCTTGCGGAATATTTCTGCAAAGCGCTAATATCATTGCAAAAGTATGTTCAGCAGTGGAAATTGTATTTCCGCCCGGCGTATTCATAACAAGAATACCTTTTCGGGATGCTGCTTTTACATCGATATTATCAACTCCGGTTCCTGCTCTTCCAATAACCTCCATATTTACCATATTAGAGATTAATTCTGCATCAACCTTGGTAGCACTTCTTACAATAAGTGAATTATAATCCGGAATTGTTTTTATTAATTCTTCTCTGGTTAATTGTGTATTGTATGTAACTTCAAATCCTGCGGATTTAAGCAAGGCTACACTTTTCTCATTAACCTGATCTGATATGAGAATTTTTTTCATCAGGAAAGATTTTTTATAAGACGTTAAAATTATTAATTATAATACTGATTCCAGCTTTTGCTTTAGTTGAACTTTTGGAACAGCGCCGATAATCGTTTCAGCAACTTTTCCGGCTTTAAAAATCAGTACTGTTGGTATGCTTCTTACGCCGTATTTGATAGCTGTTTCCTGGTTGTTATCAACATCAAGTTTTCCTACCTTTGCTTTCCCCTCAAACTCACCGGCAAGTTCTTCAACAAAAGGAGCAATCAGTTTGCATGGTCCGCACCATACTGCCCAAAAATCAACTAGTACGGGTTTATCGGATTGTAAAACTTCTGTATTAAAATTCTGATCTGTAAATTCCATTGGTTTCATATTTATACCTAAAAAATAAAGTGATACTTATATTAAATTGGATTTTTTTCTCTGTCCGACATAATTAACAATATCTTCTCCGCCATCGGCATGAATTAATCCTCCTGATACCCACTCACCGCCATCTTTACAAAGAAGTGAAATAACTTTTGCTATATCTTCAGGAGTTGTTAATCTGCCCTGCGGATTTTTTCTTTCTGCAATTTCAATCAGTTCAGCATTACCCGGAATCTTTCTCAGAGCAGGAGTATCAGTAACACCAGCCATTATAGAGTTAACAGAGGCACCATATCTTGCTCCGAGTTCTACTGCTAATTGTCTTATATGAGATTCCAGTGCAGCCTTTGCAGCCGATACAGCACCATAAAACGGTATTATCGAGTGTCCGCCGGAACTTGTCATTGCAAAAATTCTTGCACCGTTAGCCATTAAGTTATTTGATACAACATCCTGAACCCAGTAAACAAGCGAATGTGCCATAACATCAAGAGTCATTTCAAGTTGTGCTTTTGTAATTGCCTGTTCATTATCACCGGGGATAAATGGCCTTAATGTGCCAAATGCAAGTGAGTGCATAATAACCTTGATTAAAGGTTTTCCGTTAAGATATGATTTTATTTCGTGTATTATTCCTTTTCGCTTTACTTCATCAGCAGCATTTGCATTAAAAAACTTCGCCTCAACCCCGGCAGATTCAATCTCTCTGATAATTCTTTCAACATTATGCATAGTTGCCTGCCGATCAAGGTGAACGCCAAGAATGTTAAATCCATCTTTAGCTAATTTAATTGCTGTTGCCTCTCCAAAACCGGAAGAAGCACCAAGTATTAAAGCATAAAGTTCCTGTTTATCAGTTTTTTTCATCTAATCATTCTTCCTATGAGTTTTATATTTTATTGAGGGCAATAATACAAAATCGGAAATAGCTAAACAACAATCACTATTTCCGAAATTCTACTTAGATTTTAAAATCACAGCATCATCACCAAGTAACAAAGTTAATGACTTAATTAATTCCGGTGTAATTTTTACTCTGCTTTCCGTCAATGAAAAAAGTTTCCCTTTATCAATTCCGTTTTCAGTAAGATTGATAAATATCGGAATGTTTCCTTCTGATTTTTCAAATATGCTTTTTAGCTGTTTTAATTTTTCTGCAGCAACTTTTTGTTTGCTGATAAGAAGACTAATGCTTCCGGTAAGTTCATTTGCAACATTCTTCATCGGAATAACTTTGTTAACCTGCATTTTTACAGCATCACCACTGCTTTCCAGACTTCCGACAACAAATACCGGCTCTTCATCTTGTACAAATTTTCCAAACTCATCATAAGCTTTTGAAAACATTAAACATTCACAGCTCCCGGTAAGATCATCAAGTTTAAAGAAAGCCATCATCTTTCCGGCTTTATCAAATTTTGTTTTCAATTCAGTTATCACACCACAAGCGCGAACATCTCCTTTTTCTTCTATTCCTTCAGTTTCGCCAAGATGGATTGAAGCAAAAGAATTAAACTCTAATTCATATTTTCTTAACGGATGATCAGTTAAATAAAAACCTATTACCTTTCTTTCGTGTGCAAGATATTCTTTTTCACTCCATTCTTTAACATCGGGCAGTTTTGGTTCTTTTAATAATGCTTCTTCTGTTCCTCCGAACAATGAATCACTTGAGAGCATTTTAGAGTTTTGTAACTTATGCGCAAAAGTTAATGCAGGTTCAATGGTTTCAAAAAGCTGTGAACGATTTTTAGTTATATTATGAAATGCTCCGGAAAGTACAAGTCCTTCCAAAGCTCTCTTGGTAACTATCCGGTTATCAGTATTAGCACAGAAATCAAAAATGGAATTAAAATCCCTGCCAAGTTTATTTTTTGCATTTATAATTTCTTTTACTGCCGGAACTCCAACATTCTTTATTGCAGACATACCAAATTTTATTTTACCTTTTTCAGCCTCAAAGAATAAAGAAGGATTGTTTATATCCGGTGGTAATACTTCTATCTTTTGTTTACGGCAGTCATCAAGGAACTTTGTTATTTTATCTGTGTTTTCAAATTCATTTTTTAAGTTAGCTGCAAGAAACTCCGCCGGATAATATGCTTTAAGATAAGCTGTTTGAAATGCAATTAAACTGTATGCAACTGCATGACTTTTATTAAATCCGTAATTAGCAAATTTGAAAATTGTTTCGAATATATCTAAAGCAATTCTTTTACTAACACCATTTTTTACAGCACCTTCAGTAAACACAACTTTCTGTTCTTCCATCACCTTAAGATCTTTTTTACCCATTGCTCTACGTAAAAGATCTGCATCGGCTAAACTCATTCCACCGACTTTATTTGCTATCTGAATAACCTGTTCCTGATAAACAATAACTCCGTAAGTTTCTTTTAGTATTGGTTCAAGTATCGGATGTGAATACTTAACTACTTTTCTGCCGAGTTTTCTATCAATAAAATCATCAATATTTTCCATTGGTCCAGGGCGATATAATGCATTCATAGCTGCCAGGTCATTTAAACTTGAAGGACGAAGCTGTTTTAAATATTCGCGCATCGGTCCGGATTCAAACTGGAACACTCCGGTTGTTTGTCCTTTTGAGAAAAGCTGAAAAGTCTTTTCATCATTAAGCGGGATTTCATCGATATCAATTTCCACATTGTGATTTTTTTTAATCATCTCAATTGTATCACGGATGATTGTAAGTGTCCGAAGCCCGAGAAAATCCATCTTAAGCAGACCTGCATTCTCAATATCCTTCATCGAAAATTGTGTTACGATATCCTGCTGCGAAACTGCATTTGCAAGCGGAACATATTTACTTACTTCATCTGGAGTGATTACAACACCAGCAGCATGCTTTGATGCATTACGATTCATTCCTTCAAGAACTCTTGCATACTTTAAAAGATTCTGAATATCAGTTTCAGTTGATTCTTTTACCCATTTAAGATCAGGAACTTCTGCAAGCGCCTGATCAATCGAATAAACTTTACCGAACTTTGAAGGAATAAATTTTGTAATCTTGTTTACAGTGGGAATAGGAATTTTTAAAACACGTGCTACATCACGCAAAACTGCTTTTGAAGTTAACTTATTAAATGTAATTATCTGGCTTACGCAATCAGCGCCATATTTTTCACGAACATAATCAATCACATCAGCGCGCCTGTCATCAGCAAAATCAACATCAATATCAGGCATTGATCTTCTGGCAGGATTTAAAAATCTTTCAAACAGCAAATCATATTTTAACGGATCAACATTTGTAATTCCCATTGCGTAAGCTACAATACTTCCTGCAGCGCTTCCACGACCAGGACCGACAGGAATATTTTTTTGTTTTGCATTATTTATAAAATCAGCAACTACTAAAAAATAACCGGCAAAGCCCATTTTCTTTATCGTCTCAATTTCAAAGTTGAAACGATCTTCTACTTCCTTAGATATTGTTTTAAATTTTTTCTCAAGTCCTTCTCTCGCGAGTAATTCCATATACTCTTCAAGATTTTTTGCTTTGGATTCTTTAGGAATCGGAAAATCAGGGAAATGATGTTTGCCAAAATCAAGCTGGAGTTCTATCTTCTCATCTATCTCAAGAGTATTTTCGATTGCTCCTTTGTATTTCTTGAAGAGCTTTTTCATTTCATCAGAAGATTTGAAATAAACCTGGTCAGTTCCGTATCTTAACTGAGTATAGTCTGCACCGTTTTTATCAGATAGCAGAAGCAAAATATTATGAGCAATTGCATGATCCGGTTCGATATAATGGCAGTCATTTGTTGCTACCAGTTTAATTCCCAATTCTTTGGAAAGTTTCGGCATTGATTCAAGAATTGGTTTATCTATATCCATTCCGTGATCCTGAATCTCAAGATAGAAATCATCTCCGAATAAATCTTTAAATCGTTTTGCTACAGAACGTGCTTTTTCATAATCATCATTTACTAGATGAGTAGATACAGCTCCGTTTGCACAGGCAGATGTAATTATCAATCCATCTTTATATCTCTCAAGCAGTTCCATATCAATACGTGGTTTATAATAAAAACCTTCTGTGTGACCGAGAGTCGAAAGTCTTGAAAGATTATCATATCCCTGTTTGTTTTTTGCAAGTATAATCAGATGGTTATAGTGTTTGGATTTTTTCTTTGAGTTTACATCATCAGCTTTACCGCGATCTAATCTGCTTCCATCAACAACGATGTAAGCTTCCATTCCGATGATTGGTTTTACTCCGGCTTTTTTTGCTTTGTTATAAAACTCTGCAACGCCATATAATACACCGTGATCAGTAATTGCAACGGATTTCATTCCGTGTTTTTGTGCAGCATTGATTAAACCATCAACAGTGCAGGCACCATCCTGTAAACTATAATGTGTGTGATTGTGAAGATGAATGAAGTCAGACATTGTATCCCTTAATTAAAATATGATTGATAAAATATTTAATTATACAATGTCATCCTGAGCCCGTCGAAGGATGAATAAAAATATTCACTCTTAGAGAATACCAGAATGACAAATAGCTTAAACAAATTTTGTAAGCACTGAATGAAGTTAATGAATTAGGAAATGAAAATCTAAAGAAGAAAAATTAATTTTTTATCTGTAAACTCTTGACAGAAAATTGAAAAGGATGGCACACAGATTTTTATGATTGTTTATGATCTGCTGTCTTGACAAACCCAATTTCTTTGAGGAATTGGGTTTGTTGTTAAAAAGGAATTGGGTTTGTTTTATTAAACTTAAATAGAAATAATTTCTTTAATCCTGAACGAACAGGAGTTCGGTCACTACAATATTTTAATTGACTCTTAATACAATTAGAAACTGTGTTCTATATACTGCGTTTATAAGTTGTTAATATATTTTTTGTAGGGACTGGGCTTGCCCTGTCCGCTTTTAGAAAAATAATTTTGTGGTTATTAAACTTTAATTAAAAAACAAATTTACTCGTTCTGACCGAACAGGAGTTC
>JAKIZM010000090.1 GCA_022708025.1 Bacteroidota bacterium
TGGATTGAAGTCAGGTGAGGAATTGGTCATAGATAACTCTTCGATCAATAAGCTAATGGTATCAGGGACAGTTATTCCTGATGTTTATGCTTTAGAGCAGAACTATCCGAATCCGTTCAATCCAAGCACAATAATCGAGTTCTCTTTACCAGAGAATGTAGAAAATGTAAGACTAACTATTTACAGTATTTTGGGTGAGAAGGTAGCCGAGTTAGTCAATGGCAAGCTGGATGCAGGTAAATATAAATACACCTGGAATGCAAGCAATACAGCCACAGGAATGTATATATATGAACTAAGGACTGAGAAATTCGTATCTGTAAAGAAGATGTTGTTGATGAAATAAGATCAGACATTGATTTGTTGATCAATTAAATTAACTGGATGCAGTTGGATTTAATAATATTTTTTAAATAAATCATTAGGTAAAAAGTAGGCAAATTATCACGGAATTTACTATTAGTATTACGAAGATAATATATTATTTAGCTGAAACTATCTCAGCTTAAAATCAGAATTTTTAAAACAACAATAATATAGTGAGTTAATCTTGGGAAAAATTATTTTTAACAATGGCGATTCAAAATTAAAAAGAGATATCATTCCCAACCAGCAAATTCAGCATGGTTATCAAAGTGACAGAAATATTTTAAAAAAGCGTTCTTCAAAATATATCAAACTGTTTTCTTCTCTTGATACTAAGTCTCTAACAGAAGTTTCCGGCTGGAAGGAATTAATGGATGCGGTTCAGGAGGAATTTGGTACTGCGGCTATTGCTAGCATACCATTAGGAATTGTAAGCAAGTGCTTTCTTGGTGAACCATACGAGGTTCACATTCTGGATTTAAGCGGTACACAAATTATAGAACACTATAAGACCTCTGAACCAATGCCGCCTAATTTTGAAAAGGCGAGAGCACTTGCATTGCACAATTCATATATGTTTATAGAAGTATATACAGACAAGCTTGTTCTCATTCGGGAAGATGGATCAGCAACTATAATTTAATCAATAATATAAGGAATTAACAATATGCCCGGCGTCATTGACTTCTCTCAAATTATAAAGGCTGTAGATACAGTAAACCATAATGTCATCCTTGTAAACTCCAATTTAGGGATTCTTTCAGATGTCCAAAAAGCAATGGCTCATAAGCAAGATACAATGGCTATTAAGCAGGATGCAATGGAAATTGTTTTAAACCAACTTATGCAAGCTTTTATAGATTTTGTTGCTCTTGATACTAAACAAAAAAATCTGCAGCTCGCAGAGACAAGAGTTGGTAATTCGCGTCAAGAGCTTCAGATCAAGTTTGGCTATTACGCAGAAATACGTAGGATGGCAACAGGTATACTACAAGGAGTGGATACAGGCGTTGTTGGTAATGAAACTATCAAATCCACTACAGAAGAAGTAATGATAAAAGCCCCGAGTTATTGGCTCGCACCTGTTCTTGTTACAATAGCATCTTGGATCAGAGATGATAAGGCAATTTGTGATAAAGCACTAACAGAAGCTCTAAAAAGGGACGATTATAAATCGACTTTATTTTTTATGCTGCTGACAAGGCGCCTGGGAAGAAATGATGCCAGTTTAATTTGGTTAGAGCGCTATTTTATTCATCAGAATCCACATAACCTTGATAGAGAATTTATCACCGTTTTAGAAGCAGTCACAACCGGGGTCTTTCATCCAGCAGGGCGCATTGTAATGATGAATTTTGTAAAAAATTGGTTAGATCAATTAACACAGGGAGATAAATTTATCAACGAACAGAAAAATCAATGGATTAAATTCTTTGAAGCATTAAAACCTCCTCTTAAAAGTGATAAATATCCACTTTTGAGACAATTTGCAACTAACTGGATTGATCTGGAAACTTCTCTGCGAGAAGTGTTATCTTATGAAATATCACACGGCCATTTTAATTCCATTATTTCTTCAAGCTACGATTTTTCCGATACTATTAAAGTAAAACTTGACCAGATTCTTACACAGTTGGTTACTAACTTTGATGATGAAGAGCTACCACTTCAAAAAGAAGTTAGACTTAACCAACTAATAATAGAAAAAGAAGGAGATAAAGATGCTGCTCAGGCAGTTATTGATGCTGAGGAAAATATTTTCAAAGAAAAAGTAGATTTTCTTCAGATGCTGACTAATGCTGCATTTAATCCTGAAGCAGCAGGTGTAACTAAAGTTACTCAGGCACTTGCTGTTTCGATCAGCCAGCCGTGGATTATTGAAGCGTTTGATACGTTTACAGCTAGAAACAGAAACAAAGTAACTCAAACAGTTGAGCTTGTCATTGATGGTTTTTCTACAGCAACGAGGAACGGTAGCGATGAAAAAGAACAAATCTCAAAGCTGGAAAACTATTTTACGACCGAAATGGAGAAAGGACTAGCAGCTATACCTTTTCCTATTGGTATGATTATTCTCGGTGTATTAATTGGATTATCGGGACTTATATTCAAAACACCGCTTGCTTTATTAATTACTATAGCTATAGGTGTAGTAATAATCTGGAATAATTTAAGTAATGTTAACAAAAAGAAAAATCAGATTAAAAACATCTTTGAAGAAAGAAAAAAGAAAGCAAAAGAAGTACTTAGAGGATGCTTAGCAGAAACAGTAGATTATCGAAAAGAGTTAGCAATGGAGGATGCAAAATCTGAGAGTGTTCGTCAACTTCTAAAGTCTATAACGCCACAGGATTTCTCAAGCCTGTCTCAGGATACAGCAAGAAGTATTGTTTAATTAATAAAGGAGAATAAAAAATGTCTACGATAACTTCTAAGGAAAACAGTAAATTTCCGAAGTGGGATATTGTGCCACCATTTCAATTTATCAATCCTAGAATTAGAACCGATGAAAACAAAACACAAGAAACATCTGAGAGCAAGAATGATCTTCCAAGAACAATTCTACTGGAAAATAAAAATAAAAAAGAGATTCAAGCGAATATTCCGGAGACTTCAATAGAAGGTGGTGAAAAACAAAAGTGCCCTGCTTGTGGAAAACTAAATGAAATTAATTCCAAATTCTGTAAGGATTGTGGTTTAAGTCTTTCTACAGATAATCAGGAATCTAATAGTGATAATATTACAAATAATAATGTTATAATTATTAAGTGCCTTAATTGCGGTGCTGAATTAGAACTGGATGAATCAAATGATGTTTATGGAACTTACGAATGCCCTGAGTGTGGAAATGAATTTAATTATACAGGATAATTCGTATGCCATTACCAAACACTTATTTCGAATGGTCGCAACTGCTGGAACAGTTCGCTAATGGAGATGACTCAGTTCTGACTGATCTTGAACAAGGTTCGTTTGACTTGGATTCAGGTACTGTTTACAGATTCTATAATAAGGTTCGAGAAACTTACGCTGAACGTAAAAAGAAATGGATCGATAAATTTAATCGCTTGTTTCAGATTCATTATATTAAAACCGAACATGACCTTTCAATTGTATTGCAAAATGCAAAGAGCAATTTGCAAATTATTTCCAGATTTATTGAACTTCAAACTTTCCCCGAAGATTTGAAATCTACCTTAGAAAAGGATCTGAGAGAATTTGTCACAGAAGCATGTGAAAATCTAAAAAAATCGTTTTCTAAAGACAATTTTAAAAACGAAAAGATGATTATTATAATAAATAATTTCAATCTATTTGAGAAAACAATCAGTAAAAGATCTTCTGATATTTCCCCAACAAATTCTACACCTGATAAAAACCAAAATAACAAAAGGATTATATTTTAAAATGGCTCATATATCAGAATTCAAACAAAATCTTTTAAGGATGTTTCGTGCAAGAATTCCATTTATTTCAATTAATAGCATAGAAAGGGCAAGAGTTCTAGAAGTAGTACAGCAACTTGCTTTAGAGATTAATATTCCTATTTATGTACATAGCCTTTCTCACGGAACAATGGATATCAGGTCAAAAAAATACATAAATGAAGATCGCTCTGTCGCCGGAGGAATTGATTTTGCTGTTCAGAACATTGCACAACGCCAAAATTTAACTTTTGTTTTTACAGAAATAACTGATATTGAAGACGATAACTTAGTTTCGCGTCATTTGTACGATTGCGTAGTCCAAGCAATCGAAAGAGGCGGATCTATTTGTATTATAACTACTAAAAGTATTTGGCCTCAACTTCAACGGCTAGGGATGACAATATCTCTTGATCCACCAAATGAAGAGGAAATGCTAGAGATTGTTAAAGAATGTGTTATGCCTTACAAAGGCTCCATCCCTATTGATTGGGAGGAAATTGACTATAAAATGGCAGCGACGATCTTAGCAAATATGACAAAGATTGAAGCTGAAAATGTTCTTGCAACACAAATGGCAAAAGGATCATTGACGAAAGATGATCTTAAAGATTTAAGCAGTGCAAAAGATAAACTCTTCAGTAATATATCAGGACTTGAAAAGGTGAAGATCGATCCCAACACACTTTCGGTTGCAGGTTTAGATGGTTTAAGAAAATGGCTAGATAATCAGAGGCAACTTATGACAGCCGATTTAAAACCACGGAAGCTTAGACCGCCAAGAGGAGTATTGTTAGTTGGAGTTCCCGGATGTGGAAAATCTTTATCAGCAAAGTTCGTGGCTGCTTCTTGGAACTTACCTTTATATAGACTTGATTTTGCCTCTATTCAGGGAATGTATGTTGGACAATCAGAAAACCGCCTTAAAGATGCTTTTAATTCTGCAGATAATGCCGCACCTTGTGTACTTTGGATAGATGAAATTGAAAAAGGGTTAGCTGCGACTTCTACCGATTCTTCTGGGGTAACTACTCGTATGATTGGTCAGTTTTTGTTTTGGCTACAAGAGGGTACCGCCAAAGTCTTTGTAGTGGCTACTTCCAACGATGTATCAAAACTTCCTCCCGAATTGATTAGGAGAGGTAGATTTGATGAGCTCTTTTTTGTGGATCTCCCTAGCGATGTAGAAAGAAGGGATATTATTAATCTTTATATCAAAAGAAATTTGTTAAGGGAGCCATCTGTCGAAGTATCTGAGCAATTAGTTGCTCAGTCCGAAGGATTTGCTGGTTCAGATCTTGAAAGTGCTGTTAGAGAGGTTGCAGTGCAGGCAGTTATTCATGGGGATGATATTATAAATGATGAACTTTATTTAAAATGTTTTAATAATATTGTTCCGCTTAGTAAGACTGCCCCGGAACGTATCGAAGCAATTCGTTTGTGGGGAAGAGAAAGAGCAGTACATGCATCTGGTGCAGAATGGGAAATTTCTAAAGCTGATAAACCAACAGGTAAACGATCAATATTGATATAATTTAAACTTTACAAATTTGAAACATATAGCAAATATTGCAATGATCATTGCAATTATACCAACAGTATTACGTATTGCTTTGGAAAAACATTTAGTACCTGAACAAGTTGCTCTGATCTTATTAGTAAGCACATTTTTTATAGCTGGTGGGAGAGCTATTGTAAAATTATTTGCTGGTATTGCAGCACTATATTTATTTGCCAGGGAAATTACAGGGGGTATTGGAGAAGATATTATTTTCGCTCAACTGTTACAAATAGCAATAGCGCTAATTGGTGCATACGTAATGTTTAAAAGTCTGTTCCCCCAATCGAAGAGAAAAAAGAGTAATTAGAATGTTAGTAACTTTCTTAGTAATTATAGTATTAAACATTTCAATAATTGCACTTATTATAGCGCTGTTTGCTAAGGGTATAAGGAAAATTCTACTTGGTATTTCAATAGCCGCTTTCATTTATCTATTTATCGATTATAAATTCATTTTGTTAACTCACTTTCTTTCAGAGAATATAACAAATGAAACTCATTTAATTGATTATATATTTTATTGTAACTCACTTTCTGCATTAATTGCAACCTTTTTTTTACTCAGACAGTGGTTGAAAGAAAATTATCAGTTTCTTTATAGCTCAGATGCTGATAAAAACAACAAACAAAATACTAGAATGAATAAAAATGAATTACAATTAATCGGCGGTTTAATTTTGATCGGAGCTTTAATAATCACAATATATCATATTAATATAAAGGACAATTTTTCGATATCTGCTACTTCTGGGATGACTAGCTCTCAAATAAATTATCAGACAGGATCAAATTTAGGAAAATCCTTTAATGATAATATTCATTCTGAAGCAACCAAAACGAGCAAGTCTGAAGCGGACATTTATAGTGGTGAAGAAAATTTCAAAGCCAACAATGACGCAACAAAATTAAATAAGGATATTGAGAAACTCGTTAATGAATATCTTTATAGAAATATGCAAAATTCTGTTGATTATATATTAGAGATTTATGCTGATCGTGTCGATTTTTATGGCAAAGGATGGGTCGATAAAAATTTTATAATTCGGGACAAAATCAACTATTTTGATAAATGGCCTTTAAGAAAATACGAGTTAATAAGTAACTTAGAATTAACTAAGGGAAACAATCAAAATCAATGGATTGTAGACTTTAATTATGCATGTCTTGTCTCAAATAATTCAAGAAGACTAAGCGGTGAAGCTTGGTGTAAATTGACAATTTTCGAAGAAGAGAGATTAAAAATTATCAGTGAAAAAGGAGGCTTAATTAAAAAATACAATTAAAAAAATTCAAAAGACTTGAAAATTTACCAATGTATTATAACAAACTGACTCTTAATAATACCATCTTGTAGAATGTTGTAGGTATAATCGAAATAATAAATGTTAAGATTGTTTTTGATAAAATGTAAAATTAATTGTTTCTTCTTTCTAACTAAACTTAGTCTGATTAACAAAGGGAAATAGAATAAAATGGTTGTACTGTCGTTAGTAATCTTAAATCTTTCCTCAATATCATTAGTCATAGCACTAATTACTAGATTAAAATGGAAAATATTTCTTTGGCTTTCACTCATTGGATTTCTTCTTCTTTATATTGACTTGCAATTTGGATTATTGTCTAATGTTCTTGTTAAGAATATGAAGGATCATCCGGAAATTCTGGATTACATTTTTTATGGGAATACACTAACAAGCTTAATAGTAGCTTTTTTATTATCCCGAGATTGGCTGAGAGTTCAATTTCCATCTCAATATAGTAAAGAGAATGATAAATCTGTTAGCAAGTTGCCAATGTTCAATAAGAATGAGTTAAAGCTTGCAGGCGGGTTAGTTTTAATAGGTACTCTACTCATTTTTATCTATCATATTAATATAAAAGAATCATTCTCAGATGATACTAGACTTACCACTTCAAATTCGTATACAACCGACGAAATTCAAACGGTAAATAAGTCAGAAAAGGGCGTTGATCAGACAAAATTAAATACTAACGATAATAAACAAGAATTAAGAACAAACAAGGATGAATTTATCTGGGAGATAAGGAAGAATTTAATAGTAGATGAAAATAATGAACCGTTAAATTCTACCCTTGTATCTCTTTTGGATGGTTTAGAGTCAAATTCAGGAGAGGGAAAAAGAGTAACTAAAGCAGAATTTCTCGACCTTTTTAACAGACCAGAATCAAGAATCGTATATCAAGATCGTTTAATTAGATATGCCACTCCCCAAAGCATGGAAATTCAAAGTAAAGAACATCAAGATTATACTAAGATTTTTATGCAGGAAAAAAGACAACTCGCAGGGATTGAGTTTTTAAAGAATAATTATGATTTGTTGTCAAAGGTTGAAAACGAATATGGGATTTTAAAGAAAGATATGGTATCACTTCTAATGTGGGAATCTGGTTTGGGTGAGTTCACAGGAGACTATCAGATATTTAATGTATTTATGGCACAAGTATTATTCTTAAAAGAGGCTCAAGATTATGCAATAAAAGAGATGATAGCAAAAGGTGAAGCGAATCCATTAGATGATCCCAAAAGAAGAGTATCTGAAGAGAAAAGACTTGAAAGACGCGAGAAAGATGCAACTAAAAACTTAATATCATTATTACGAAATTGTAAAGAAAATGGACTTGATCCTTTGGCACAAAAGGGTTCCTGGGGAGGTGCTATCGGTTATATTCAGTTTATGCCTTATAATTTGAAATATGCAGTTGATGCAGATAACAATGGGGTAAAAGACTTGTTTTCGTGGACAGATGCAATTTATAGTGCTGCCAATTATTTAAAAAATGTTGGAAAATATAATGATACGGAAACTGGAAGAAGAAAGGCATTACGTCGATATAATCCCAGCGATTCATATGTTGAAGGAGTGATACTTTACGCTGATACAATTTGGGAAAGATATTTGAAAATAAAATAATCAAAAGACTCTGAAATTTTATTGGATTTATCTTTGAATTAAAAACTAAACAAATATAGTCTAGAAGAATTTTCAGTAATCTGAATTACAGATCAGAAAAAATTTTAACGTTCATTTGTCTTATCCTATAAAAAAGGGCTTTATTTTTTAATTTCGCTTTTAAATATACAACATAATATTTCGCCTTATTATCAAAACAAATTGATTTGAGAACGTCTAATCTAACCATAAAAGTTTTGAACAAATTAAAATGTTTAAATCATTAAGTATATTTCAAAAGTAATTTGTCTTAATAAAATTTTAATCAACAAGGTGTTTGATTGGAACAAATAGTAAATCTTATCGATCTGCCATATAAACAGTTTTATAATTTTTATTTAGCAATTGAAAAGTCAAAACTGATTGAGATAAGAAAAACTCTATTTAAAAGTGCAATAAAATATTCGTCACTTAGATCAGAATGGATGTTGTTGGAACAAGAAGAAAGAAAAAATATAGATGAGGAAAGAAGCAGAGCTCACAATGTTTTTATTGATGACTGCAACATTATGAGCAGAAATATGATTGCAAACGGTGAAGATGCACTCTGGAGAAAAGAATTAGGCAATGATCGTAAGGTGATTGGTGACTTTGCCTGTTATATTAGTTTTGTTTTGGGAATCAAGGCAAGATAAATATTTCAATTCCTGTTAAAATAGTATTTTAAAAAACCCGCATTAAAGTTGACTTTCATTATTGTTAGAGATAACAATTTAAGACCCTTAAAAGGATTAATTCAATTAATTTGTTTTAAGTCAAAAGATTCTAATGACCGGCATTAGAAGCAACAAGGTATAAGATATTTATATACAATAAGATAAGTTATATTTGGGTTAAGAAAAAGTAAGAAGAATTTTAGTAAGAAAAACATACAAAAAAAATGGAACTAAAAATAGAATTTACAGACAAAGAAATCACACCTTGGGGAGGAATGATATTAATGAAAAAGCTAATAGAAAAGTCAAAGATAAA
>JAKIZM010000091.1 GCA_022708025.1 Bacteroidota bacterium
ACTTCAAAATGTTATATGAACAATCACCTTTAGCTCAATAAAGACAGTCATAAGGAAGAATTTTGAAGAAATAATTATTTGTCCGTTAAATTATCTTTGTTTTTATGTCCTATATCGGATTTGAGAGATATATTATTTTCTGAAACTAAAGGAAGTGCCTTTAATAAAGATGAATACTATTATTGCTTTCTTATTGCTAAATCAATCTTTAATTTCCTTATATATTTTTTATTTATTTAATTGAAATTATTATGTCTTTAATTCCGATCACTCTTTTCGGTGATAAAATATTAAGAAAAAAAGTTGCAAAGGTTACAGAAATAAACGGAAATACTATTAAAATTATTTCCGATATGTTTGAAACAATGCGGAATGCAAAAGGAATCGGACTAGCAGCAAATCAGGTTGGTGTAAATCAACAAATTTTTGTAGTTGATCTTTCCTGGGTCGAAGGTTATGAATCTTATAAACCAATTGCTTTAATTAATCCAAAGATTGTTGCAAAATCAGATGAACAAGTTATCATAGAAGAAGGATGTTTAAGTATTCCTGAATTGCGCGCTGAAATTACCAGACCTGAAATGATTAATATTTCTTTCTTTGATACTGATATGAAAGAGCAAACCATAGAAGCTGATGAATTGTTTGCAAGAGTTATGCTGCACGAATATGATCATCTTCAGGGGGTGTTGTTTATTGATTATTTAGTTGAGGAAATGAAAAAGCGTTCTAAAAAACATCTAGCGAGAATTAAAAAAAGAAAACTGGAAATTGATTATCCGGTAAGCGATAATATTGATTATATGCTGATTAAATAGGTGTGAAATGAACATCGTATTTATGGGCACACCGGATTTCGCTATACCTTCTTTAAAAATTCTTCTCGAAAATAAATACAATATTATTGCTGTTGTTACACAACCCGATAAAGCAAGAGGAAGGGGACAAAAAGTTTCATTCACTGCAGTAAAACAATTTGCCGTTGAAAATAGCATTCCTGTTTTTCAACCTGAAAAGTTAAAAGATAATCTTGAATTTGTTAAACAGTTAAAATCACTTAAACCTGATTTATTTGTTGTAGTCGCTTTCAGGATTTTACCAAAAGAAGTATTTGAAATCCCAAAATATGGTTCGTTTAATCTTCACGGATCATATTTACCAAAATATCGCGGTGCTGCACCGATACAATGGGCTTTAATAAACGGCGATGAAGAAACAGGTTTAACAACTTTTAAACTTGCTGAAAAAGTTGATACTGGAAATATCTATCTTCAGGAAAAAGTTAAAATAAATCCTGATGATAATTTTGAATCTTTACACGATAGAATGAGTTTGATAGGTGCTGAGCTTGTATTAAAAACTGTTAAGCTGATTGAAAGCGGAAAAGCAGAGTTGAAAGCACAGGACGATTCAATTGCCTCTCCGGCTCCGAAGATAACAAAAGAAACTTGCTTAATTGATTGGAGCAAATCAGCAGTTGAGATTAATAATCTTGTCAGAGGGTTATCTCCTCATCCGGCGGCTTATTTTTTACACAATGAAAAAGTAATTAAAGTTTATAAATCAGAGATTGTTAAAAACCTCAATTTAAAACCGGGTGAAATTCATCATTCAAAATCAGAATTTATTGTTGGTTGTGGAAGTGATGCACTAAAAATTCTTGAAATCCAGCAGGAAGGAAAGCGCAGAATGACGACGGAAGAGTTTTTAAGAGGATTCAGATTGTAATCATATTCGTAGCAATTGTAAAAAACATTTCAATTATTCTTTTGCAGAATAAAAAGTAATCTCACTTCATTGATTAATATTTAAATAAATTAATATGGTAAAGTTTGCAGATCAGTAGGCTCTTCCACTTGCAGAATCTCTGTTACTACAAAATTACTGTTACCTCGCCACGGAATTGCATTTAAGTATTCTTTATATCTTAGTTCAACAAACCTTCCACTGTATCTTTCAAGAATATGAGCGAGGCTGTCTTCAGCAATACTGAATTCAAATTCGTTGCTTTGCATTTGATTCGGTGTGGGTGTTTTAAAACCTTGTTGTATTAGTCTTCCTTCCCATGTCTTGAAAATATATCCTTTCCTTACAACAAAATTAAGATTGCCCGCTTTTACTCCTTCACCAAAAACAAAATAATATCGCCACCAGAAAACTGCCGCAAGTATTATTATTAAAATTGGAATTCCGATTTTAATTACCTTTTTCATTTAAATATCCTTTTTGATATGCTAAAATTATAAGGACAGATAATATTACAAAATAAGATTATAAAAATGACAATTCATTTTACTAACTTTGAACAATCATAAACAATCATTTTTAATAATGAAAAATACAAATCTTATTTTATTAATTCTTTTAAGCTTAGTTCAGCTTATTATAGCACAGGATTTTGATGAGGAACAAAATGATTCAACTGAAATGGAAATTTATTTAATTGATGCTTATGTAAAACCCGAACCGCCATTTACTTTTATTCTGAGTTATTTTACAAGTGAAACATGTTTAAGCAATGTTATAATTGATAATAAATATGAATTTGTTGTTTCAGACAGTTTAAGTGAATCACATTCTGCAAAGATTGATATTTCATCGTTAAGGTTTGCTGAAAAAAATGTCAGCTTCATTATTGAAACTATCGATTCAAATGGTGTAAGATCAGAATCAGAAGAATTTGAATTTGATTTGCCATACGAGCCAACTATTGGAGAAGGTTCAAGTATTTGGACATTATGTTTATTTGCTGGTTCTGTTTTTCTTTTACCGATGCCTGGTTATGTAAAAACAGATAACGGAAATTTTTATAGCATTACAAAAGATCTTCCGATAATTTCTTTCAGAGCAAAAAGAGGAAATTATCCATCGGGTTATATTTCGCTTGAATATACTTATGTTTTTGAAGCGCGATATAATAATTACTTAAGATTAGGTTATAAGAAAATTTTCCCTGTCGATTACATTGAATATATTTCTCCTGGATTAACTGCTTACACTAATTTTATGGGACAGAATGGAATTGCGCCTGAAGTATCAGTTGGCTGGTTTACTATTTTGGATACTTTTACTTTATACACAAGATATCGTTATAATATTAAACCAAAAAATTCTTCTGAGAATTTTCACGAAATTAATTTAGGGCTTTATACAAGATTTCTTTCTATTTACTTATAGTATAAGTCATAGAATTTGTGTTAAGTTTTAGCATAAATTTTCGTTAAATTTCCGCACAATTTTTCAATAACTGTTTACAAATGAAAAGATCTATCTGGCTTTGGATAATTGCTTTTATCCTTACTCTTCTTACCGCTGTTTATCAGAGAATGACTGGTCCAACATATCCAATCAGTGGTAAAATTACTATTGATGGAAAAGTTATTAGCTATTCTTTGGATCGCAGTCACGGCGGTAACGAAGATCATTTAATAAAAATAAAAACTGATGATCCAAATATTTTTGGTTTACTTCTGTGGAAGCGTTATAAAACAAATGATGAATGGAAAACAGATTCATTAGTATATAATAATGGAACATTAACCGGTTTGCTTCCGCATCAGCCGCCTGCGGGAAAGCTAATGTATAAAATTACATTAGTTAAAAATGAAAATACTTCTTTACTTAACGAAGGTAATCCGGTTGTGATAAGATTTAAAGGTGATGTTCCGGCTTTTATAATTATCCCGCATGTTATTTTAATGTTTCTAGCAATGCTGTTATCTACAAGAACCGGTCTTGAGTTTTTTAATAATAAACCAAATTATAAAAAATTGCTTTATTGGACTTTGGGAATTTTACTTCTTGGCGGAATGATATTCGGACCAATTATGCAGAAGTATGCTTTCGGAGAATACTGGACAGGCTTTCCGTATGGGATTGATTTGACTGATAATAAAACTCTATTAGCTGTAATTGGATGGTTAATTGCATTAGTTGCATTAAAGAAATCTGCCAAACCAAGATTTTTGATTTTATTTGCATCAATATTTATGTTTATAATTTATATGATACCACACAGTGTGCTCGGATCAGAATTAGATTATAATGAAATGGATAGACAGCAAAACAAAATTGAACAAGGCGTTGAATAGAATTAATGAGTGAAGTAAACGAACAAATATTTTCAGTTTCAGAGATAACCAAATCTATAAAGTTTATACTTGAATCAAGCTTTGAAAAGATAAGTATTGAAGGAGAAATATCTAACTTTAAAGCTCATAGTTCAGGTCATTGGTATTTTAGTCTTAAAGATGAAGGAGCAGTAATAAACTGCACAATGTGGAAAGGTGTAAATAACTTTGTGTTTTTTACTCCAGAAGACGGAATGAAAGTTATTGTAACCGGAAGACTTACTGTTTATGCGCCAAGAGGAAGTTATCAGATAGATGTCCGGACAATGAAACCAGCCGGTGTCGGCGAGCTGCAAGCTGCATTTGAAAGATTAAAGAAAAAACTTTATGAAGAAGGGCTTTTTGATGAACAGCATAAAAAGCCAATTCCATATTTTCCGAAAAAAATTGCTTTGATTACTTCTTCAGAAGGTGCAGCTGTAAGAGATATGATTTCTGTTGCGGAAAGAAGATATCCATTGGTTGAATTATTAATTGTTCCGACCAAAGTTCAGGGCTCAGATGCTGCTAAAGAGATTGTTAAAAACCTTGATAAAATTAATTTGTTACAAGATATTGATATTGTAATTTTAGCTCGTGGCGGCGGATCAATTGAAGATCTTTGGCCGTTTAATGAAGAGATTGTTGCAAGAGCAATTTTTAATTCTAAAATTCCTGTAATAACAGGTATCGGGCATGAAGTTGATTTTACCATTGCTGATTTTGTTTCTGATTTAAGAGCGCCAACACCTTCGGTTGCAATGGAATTAGCTACACCTGATCAGGAAGAATTAAAAAATTTTGTTACTGAAAATTCTTCAACAATTAGTGAATTAATTGATAATTTGATAAATGAATATAAATCTGAAATAGAAGATTATTTAAATTCTTATACATTTAAATATCCATTGGAAAATGTCAGAAGGTTTTCGCAGCAGCTTGATACTATAAATTTAAGAGTAAATAATCTTGTAGAAAAAAAAGTTTTATCATATAATTCCAAACTTTCTTTAATATCCAAAACGCTTGAAGGATATGATTTGCAGAAGAGTTTGAAAAAAGGGTTTGCACTTATAAAACAAAATTCAAAATTTGTAACCCGAAAGAACAATTTTAATAAATCTGAGCCACATACAATACAGTTTTATGACGGAGAAGTAAAAATATAATGAGTAAGAAAAAATCTTTAATTAGTTTTGAAGATAAATTAAAACGCCTTGAAGCTATTACTGAGAAGCTTGAAAGTGGAGAAGTGGATTTAGAACAATCCATTGTATTGTTTGAAGAAGGTGTTAAATTATCAAAAGAATGTATCTCAATTCTTAACAAAGCAGAATTGAAAATAACAACATTACAAAAAGAGCTAAATAATATTTCTATAAATGATGAAGATTAAAATCAGATAAAACGGAGATTCTTGAATGTCAGATACGCAAAAATACCCGGTCCTTTCCAAAGTAAATTATCCATCAGATATTAAGCAAATGAGCATTACTGAATTAAAAGAGCTTTGCAAAGATTTGCGAGAATATTTGGTTGATACTATTTCGGAAATTGGCGGGCACTTTGGCGGTGGTTTAGGAGCAGTTGAACTTACTGTTGCTATTCATAAAGTTTTTAATACACCTCACGATCTTGTTGTTTGGGATACAGGTCATCAGGCATATCCTCATAAAATTTTAACCGGTAGAAAAGAAGCATTAAAGAAAATAAGAAAGTTGAATGGCATAAGCGGATTTCTAAAAAGAAATGAGAGTGAATATGATGCGTTTGGTGCGGGACACGCAACCACTTCAATCTCTGCCGCACTTGGAATGGCGGTTGCCAGGGACTTAAATAATGAACCTAACAGAAAAGTAATTGCTGTAATTGGCGATGGTGCAATGACCGGCGGAATGGCTTATGAAGCAATGAATAATTCGGGTATTCTGAAGTCTGATCTTATTGTTGTGCTTAATGACAATAGAATGTCAATTGCACCTAATGTATGGCAAATATCAAATTACTTTACTGAGATGATTGCACATCCCGAATACAATAAATTTAAAGGACAGATCTGGGATCTTACAGGTAAACTTGATCATTTTGGAGATAGACTAAGACGAATAGCTTCACGACTAGAAAGTGGAATTAAAGCTGTTGTTACACCGGGTATGCTCTTTGAAGCGCTTGGATTTAGATATTTTGGACCGGTTAATGGACATAATCTTTATCAGCTTCTAAAAATATTTGAACATGTAAAAGGACTAAAAGGACCTATACTTATTCATGCTGTTACAGAAAAAGGTAAGGGATATAAACCCGCTGAAGATCACAGTCAGCAATGGCATGCATCAACTCCATTTGATAAACTTACAGGCAAATTAATTAAAAAGGGAGGTTCTTTACCTTCTTATACGAAAATATTTGGAGAAGCACTTATTGAAATTGTAAAATCGAATCCTAAAGTTGTTGGTATAACAGGTGCAATGCCCGATGGAACTGGACTCGATTATTTACAGGAGCATTGTCCAAAAAATTATTTTGATGTTGGAATTGCTGAAGAACACGGTGTTACATTTGCCGCTGGTTTGGCAACTCAGGGAATAATTCCTGTTGTAGCAGTTTACTCAACATTCCTTCAAAGAGGCTTTGATCAGATAATACACGATATTGCACTTCAGAAATTGCATGTAGTTTTTGTTATGGATAGAGCAGGTTTGGTTGGTGCTGATGGACCAACACATCACGGTGTTTTCGATCTTAGTTATTTAAGAATGATTCCCGGTATGGTAATTATGGCTCCGAAAGATGAAGCAGAACTTCGCAATATGCTTTATACTGCTGTTGAATATAAACAAGGACCAATTGCATTAAGATATCCTCGTGGTTCAGCGCTTGGTGTGGAAGTTAAAGAAGGATTTACTGCATTGGAAATCGGTAAAGCTGAAAAACTAATCGAAGGCGATGATGTTGCACTTCTTGCTTTAGGTTCAATGGTTAATTATTCTGTAAAAGCTGCTGCAACTCTAAGGGAACAGGGAATAAATTGTGAAGTAATAAATATGAGATTTGCAAAGCCGCTTGATACAGATATGCTTGATTATGTTGCTTCAAAATTCAGTAAAATAATTACACTTGAAGAAAATAATTTACCAGGCGGCTTCGGAAGCGGTGTTGCTGAATATTTTATTTCAAAGAATTACAAAAATGATTTAAGCTTTATCGGAATTCCTGATAAATTTGTTGAGCACGGCACTCAAGAAGAGCTTCATCATTTACTGGGTATTGATCCTGCAGGAATTGTTGAGAGAGTTACAGCCTTTACCAGATTAAATAAAAATCACGAGGTTCCGTTATAATGGATAAAGTAAAAATTGGAGTTATAGGTTTAGGTGGTGTTGCACAATTAGTGCATTTACCTAACCTTGCAAAGATGAGGAATGTAGAGTTAACCGCAGTTGCTGAAACAAATAAAAGCCGTTTGCACACAATTGCTGATAAGTTTAATGTTAAAAATAAATACTCCAATTATCATGACCTTCTTGAAAAAAACAATGTTGATGCTGTTATTATAGCAACGCCCACCAGCACTCATACTGAAATTGCTATTGATTGTTTAGAAGCCGGAAAAGATGTATTAGTTGAAAAACCTTTGGCTAGAACTTATAACGAAGCAAAAAAAATAGCTGATTGTGCAAAAAAGAATAAAAGAAAACTGATGGTAGGTATGAATTTAAGATATCGACCGGATGCAATGTTGTTAAGGAGCTTTTTAAATTCAGGAGAAATCGGTGATCCTTTTTATTTAAAATGCGGATGGATCAGAAAACAAAGCAGCAGTCAAAAATGGTTCACTAAAAAAGAGGAATCCGGTGGCGGAGTTATTATTGATCTTGGAATTCATTTACTGGATTTAGCTCTATGGCTGTTAAATTATCCGGATATATTATCAGTATCAACTCAGAACTTTCATCATTATACAAAAAGTGTTGAAGATACATCAATAAATTGTATTAAATGTAAAGACTCTGCTGTAATGAATCTTGAAGTTAGCTGGTCCTTGCCGATTGAGAATGATCATTTCTTTTTAGATGTATATGGAACTAAAGGCACAGTATCAGCAAATCCTTTCAGATTGATAAAGCGTATTGAAAATGACTATATCAATTTAACTCCTAATCTCCCTGAAAATGCTGCTGGTCTTTTTAAAAAATCATACCTTAATGAATTAAAAAGTTTCGTTGGTGCAATTACAGGTTTAAATCCCATTCTTTCTTCCGGTGAAGAAGCGGTGCATAGAATGAAAGTTATTGAAGCTATGTATGAATCTGCTGAGAAGAAACTCGAGATTAAACTCTAAGTTGAAAGAAACTTATTTGAAAACCTGATTTTCACTTAAAAATGTCGTTTGCTCCTGATCATTCAGTTTCAAAAATATTAAGATTTTTTTCTGTAAGTATGATAAAATCAATGATATTTCCTTTGATTTATAGAAATAATGTAGTTTTTGATAAATTTTAAATAGCCAAAAAGTTTGACATAAAACCATTGTTTTATTAGATTAGCACGCTCAAAATAGAAATTATGAGGAAAAAATGTTCGCAGTAGTAGATATTTTAGGACAACAGTTTAAAGTATCAGAAAATAATAAATATTATGTACCGCGCTTAACTCAGGAACCTGAAAGTGAAATAACATTTGATAAGGTTTTATTGTTAAGTGATGGTAAGGAAACTAAGGTTGGTAATCCGGTTGTTGAAGGTGCTAAAGTTACAGCAAAGGTTCTTGAGCATTTAAAAGATGATAAAGTTCTTGTTTTCAAAAAGAAAAGAAGAAAAGCATATCAAAAGTTGAATGGTCACAGACAACAATTAACCAGAATAGAAGTTACCCAGATAGGATAAAGGAGATTTAATTATGGCACATAAAAAAGGTCAAGGTTCATCACGAAACGGAAGAGACAGTAATGCACAGCGTCTTGGTGTTAAAAGATTTGGCGGTGAGAATGTGCTTGCTGGTAATATTTTAGTAAGACAAAAAGGAACAAAATTTCATCCCGGCGTTAATGTAAAAAGAGG
>JAKIZM010000033.1 GCA_022708025.1 Bacteroidota bacterium
TAAAACTTAAGTGCTTGTTTTTTATTATGTTAGCAATGCCTCCTGGCAGCGCGTCAGAAGTCAGGAGATATTGTTTCTCAAACAGTTACCAGAACTATAAACAATATGACTGCAAAAGTTAAACAAGCTATCGAGAACGGATATACAGGAGATATATGTCCTGAATGTCAGAGTATTACAATGGTAAGAAACGGTACTTGTTTAAAATGTATGACTTGCGGCGCAACAACCGGTTGTAGTTAAAAACTATAAAAAGAGAGTATCTCAAATCAGAGTCTGAAACAATCAGACTTTTGAGATATTCTCTTTCTTTTGTACTCCAAGATCACTCTTCTTCATCAATCCTCCGTGCACCCATATAGCGTTTGTTATAATATTCGTGGTCAAGTGAAGATATTGTTACACCTAACTTTGTTGAAGCATGAGCAAATAGATTTTCTCCGATAAAAATTCCAACATGTCCCGGTTTTACACGCCTTCTGGTATTAAAAAAAACCAGGTCACCAAATTTCAGATCAGAACGATTTTCTATGGGAATTCCCTGCGTGAACTGTTCACGTGCTGAACGGTTCAAATCCAACAGCCAGGAATTCTTGTAAACATTTTGTGTGAACGCACTGCAATCAATACCATTTAATGAGTTTCCACCGAATTTATAAGGTGTATTTATATACTTAATTATCTCCATTATCATCAGATCCCTTTTAGTAGATAATGGCAGATTTTCTTCTTCTCTGTTTTTATCAAGATTTTTTATTACAGCAGAAATATCGATTTGTGATTCATCTTCAGGAAGATCTCCGGGATCTTCCGACTCAGGAAAATCATCAGTTTCAAAAACTATTAAAGAATCATCAGAAACAACATTAGTTTTATAGCGACCATATTGTTTTTCTTTTTGATCAGAACTTTTGTTTGAATCATTATATCTGGTAGTACTTGTTGTACTTGAGCAAGCAAAAAATATCAATGTAGATAACCCCAAAAACAAAACCCGATAAAAAGAATTAATAACTATCATTAATTATCCAAGATATGATTTCAAATTTTTACTTTTAGAGTTGTGTCTTAGTCTTCGAATGGCTTTTTCTTTTATTTGCCTTACTCTTTCTCTGGTAAGATTAAACTTTTCACCGATCTCCTCTAAAGTCATCGCATATTCTCCATCAAGACCGAAATAAAGTCTTAATACTTCTGCTTCACGCTCAGGCAGTTCAGATAAAATATTTTTAATTTCCTGTTTTAAGGATTCAGAGATCAGCTCATTATCGGGTGAAGGCTGCTGGTCATTTTCAATTACATCTAAAAGGCTGTTATCTTCACCAGCAGAAAACGGAGCATCCACAGAGACAGGTTTTCCTGAAATTCTGAGTGTATCAGATATTTCACTAACATCCATTTCCAAAGCTTCTGCAATTTCATCAGCACTTGGTTCACGCTCAAACTCCTGTTTTAAATTGCTATAAGTTCTTCCAATCTTGTTTATAGCTCCAACACGATTTAAAGGTAATCTGACTATTCTGGATTGTTCCGCTAATGCCTGTAAAATTGATTGTCTTATCCACCAGACAGCATAAGAAATAAATTTGAAACCCCTTGTTTCATCAAATCTTCTTACAGCTTTTATTAATCCTAAATTACCTTCATTAATCAGATCGTCAAGCGCCAGCCCCTGATTCTGATATTGTTTTGCAACACTTACAACAAACCTGAGATTAGCTTTTGTAAGTTTCTCCATCGCGGAATGATCGCCATTTTTCATCCGGATTGCCAGTTGTATCTCTTCCTCAGGTGAAAGTAATTGAACCTTCCCTATTTCCTGTAGATACTTGTCAAGTGATTGACTTTCTCTGTTAGTAAATTGTTTTACAATTCTCATTTACTTTCAGATATCTATATAAAATAATTCATTAAAGAGTCTGGGATATACTGTTATGATAACTGTTGGTTAAAAATAGAAATGTTTTAATTCAAAATAAAGTTACATTTATTTTCAGAAAACTTGGGAAATTATAAATTCGGGATGATAAGAGTTTACATTAATATTATTAAATCTATCGGGTTTTAATGAAACAATTGTCAATTTGTTTAAATCGGCAAGTATATAAAAAAGCGTATCTCTCAGATTATTAAATCTGTTTTTATACTTCGGAACAGATAAACTATATCGGGCGTGAATCCCTAAAACTTTAATACTATATAAAACATCATTTACCCGTTGTAATTCTAACTGCGAATCCGTTAAAAGAAAAAGCTCTGAAGCATTTAATACAGAAGTAAAGCAAATACCTGATTTCATCAGCTTAATCAGATACGATTCAGTTTTTGAATCAGTGATTAAGTGATCTGCCAATACATCTGTTTCAATAAGAAATCTAGGAATTGTTTTTTGATTCATTTATTCTCTCAGCAAATTTGGAATCTCTTAATGAGCCTTGAGCCTCAATTAGTTTTTTAACTACATCCAAAGGCATATCCTGAAGCTTTGAAATCTTATTTATTATATCAATTTGATTTTCTTCTCTTCTTTTAGGGTAGATATTATTTTGATCACTCATATAAAAAACTCTTTCCTTTTAATTCATTAGCAACTTTAAAATAATCTGCAACCGTTTTTCCAATATCAGAAAAAGTGTTTCGGGTACCCAAATCATTAGCAGCTTTGTTTATTCCATAATAAAGCAGCGGAACATATTCCCTGCTATGATCAGTGCCGGGTGTTGTAGGATCATTACCGTGATCAGCAGTTATTATAACTCTATCGGTTTCATTTAAACTATCCAGAAATTCAGGCAAAAAATCATCAAAATTTTTTAATGCATTAGCAAAACCAATAACATCGTTTCTATGTCCAAAATAAACATCAAAATCAACCAGGTTTATAAATATTAAACTATTTTCAAATTCTTTGGATGCTTTTAATAATTCCTTAAATCCTTCCTCATTAGAGAATGTTTTTATATTATTATTTATTCCACGATAATTAAAAAGATCACCGATTTTTCCGATACTGACTGTATTTATACCATTTTTATAAAGGATGTCCAATAAAGTATCTGATGGAGGACTTAAAGAATAATCTTTTCTGTAAACAGTTCTGTTAAAATTTCCAACTGTTCCGATAAACGGTCTTGCAATAACTCTTCCTATTTTAATCGGATCAGCTAAAACAATATTTCTTGTAAGTTCACATATATGATAAAGTTCTTCCAAAGGAATTATTTCCTGATGAGCAGCAATCTGAAAAACAGAATCTGCAGAAGTGTAAACAATAGGAAAACCGGTTTTAAGATGTTCTTCTCCAAGCTGTTTAATTATTTCAGTACCTGAAGCAGCAATATTGCCAAGATAGCCTTTACAGTTTGTAACTTTCAGAAATTTCTGCATTAAATCATCAGGAAAACCATTTGGATAATAATTAAAATCAGTATCTACATACAAACCACTTATTTCCCAATGTCCGGTTGTACTATCCTTCCCTTTTGATATTTCTGCAAGTTTACCAAATGAAGCTGTTGGAATTTCTGTTCTGTTAACTCCTTCGATGGGAATAATATTTCCCAATCCCATCTTTTGAAGATTAGGAAGTGAAATGCCTTTTAATGATCTGGAAATATTTCCGAGAGTGTTGCTACCTTTATCACCATATAAATCTGCATCAGGAAGTTCTCCAACACCAACTCCATCAAGAATTATTATAAAAAAATTATTCATACGGGTAAGAAATAATATTAGAATTGTAAAGATTAACTTACGCTTTTAACGGCGTTACCTCCTTTTTCAACAGCCTTCTGTAACGCTAATTCCGCATTATGAAATACTTCTTCAGTATCGGTTTTCCCGTGAGTTGAAGCAACACCTATTGAAACAGTATAAGTATTTTGTTTACTGACAATTGCAATCGGCATACGTGCAATTTTCACTCTTAGTCTTTCTGCCCAAACATAAACTTTTTTTGACTCAGTATTAAAAAAGTAAACAGCAAAGATTTTCTCATCTATTCTCCCAAAGATATTAATTGGGGTCATTTCGGCAGCTATACTTTCGGAAATAACTTTTAATACTTTCGGAAACGGATCACCATCAAATAAGGATTCCTGCTCTAAGAATTCATCAATTTTTATTAATACCAAAGCACCGGGCACATTAAGCATATTAGCTTTGTAAAGATCGGCATTCAGCCTTTCCACGAAAGTATTGCGATTAAGAGCTCTTGTCTCCATATCAAGAGCCATAAGACTTTTAATCAACGTCTGTGATGAATGAGAATAGATTATATATGAAATTATATGGACTGAATCTCTGAGAAATTTTACATCAGAATTTGTATAAATATTTTTTTTAAGACTTTCAAAACAAAGAACACCAAAGTTCTGATTACCATAAATCAAAGGTATCGCAAGAAATGATCCTTCAAAAGTTAAGTCTTCGGATTTTGAGAAGCGCTTATAATTATCTGCACCGGTATCATCAATTTTAACGGGAGAACCGGAAAGTATAGCTTTACCGACAAGAGTTCCTGTCAGATCAATTTGCAGACCCTGACCAATATATTTTAACGATGTTTTGTTTATTACTCTTAATGTTTCAAACTTCTGTTCAACTGGTTTAAAGTAAACAAAAACTAATGCATCCCATTCAATTAATTCGCTCAGAGAATTTTGCATAGAAGCAAGCAGATCATCTTCAGTATCAAAATTTGTTTCTGGTCCTATCAGGTTTAACAGTCCTTTTAGTCTTTGCTGAGAAACATTATCAGTATGCTTCTCCTCAAAAAACTGAATTATCATTGTTATTACCCGAACAAATCTGCCGAGCGAATAAATAGTTTCAATTCCAAAAGCATCTCCTACTTTTGAATCAACCGCTAAAATTGCAATAAGAGATCCTTCATAAAAGAGCGGAACGCCGACGAAGCTTCTGATCTTTTGAGCTTTATCATAATATCTTATTACATCAGCTTCTGCAGCAGGAGAAATATCACTTAATAATTCAGGTTCATTCTTTTGAACGATTTTGCTAAGAATATCATCTTCAATATCAAATTTTCGTTTAGCAATTTCATTAGGTGAAGCAGATACAAATTTTTCAATTGAAAGTTTTTCTTTTTTCTTGTTGTACCAGAAAAATATAGCAGTATGCGCTGAGTAGGCATCTTTAATTACAGTAAGAATTTTTTCAAGCGCAAATACAAATTGTCCATCGTTGCCAATTTCAGCAGGTGGCAGTTCAGTTGCAATTTCTTCGAATCGCTCTTTAAGATCCGGAGGTATTAAAGTTGTTTTATGAGCTTTAAATTCAGGCACATAATTACTTGCAGTAATTATATCCGCATCAGTAATAGTTTTTGTTATGATCTTAAAAGATCCATCCTGATCAGATGAACCTGATATATTATACTCACTATCTAATACTTCATCTTCGTTAATTGAATACTTTCCATCAAGTCTTACCGAGTCCCTTAGGAAAATAATAAAGGCAACATAGATAATTATTACAGCAATGATTATGAATCGTAAAAGGAGATCATCTGATAAGAACAGAAGTGCTGCAAGAATAGGAACAAGTAAAAATATTAATACTCTTTTCTTTTGTCTTTTATCAATTAGCACTGTTCTTACTGGTAATTAGTTTATTAGTAAAATATCTCTACGAAAAAATAGTAAACTTTATAACGCAAAGATATAAACTATTTAATTAAATAGTGAAAGCAACAGCTTCTTTATTTCTTTTTTCCCTGTTCCTTTAACAGAAGAATATAAAAAAAGATTTTCATTAAATATCAACTCAGGAAAAAACTGAATTATCGACTTAATACTCTTTGATATTTCTGATTGCTTCAGTTTATCTGATTTATTAAGGATAACATTATACGGCAGATTGAGATCTCTTAACATTTGATTAAGCCTTATATCAAGATCAGTCGGATGATGTCTGCAATCAATAATGTGGAATACTAATGCAATGTTTTTTGATTCTGTAAAAAAATCATTTATTAATTTAGCCCATTTCTTACGTTCTGATTGGCTGACTTTAGCATATCCATATCCGGGAAGATCAACCATATAAAAAGCTGAACTGATATCATAAAAATTTATTGAGCGGGTTTTGCCCGGAGTTGAACTGGTTTTAGCCAGATTCTTTCGGTTAAAAAGAGAATTAATAAACGAGGATTTGCCAACATTCGATCTTCCGCATAAAACAATCTGAGACAAATCTGATTTCGGCAGATCGGCTAATTTATAAACTGAAGCAATAAATTCTTGTTTTTCGAACATAATAAAAAAGAGTAACCGGTTTCTCGGTTACTCTTAAAATATTTAATTACAAATTGTTGATTACTTTTTATTAGTGCTTTCAGAAACAACGTTGGCTTCTTCGATTGCACTTTCAGATTTCTTTTCAGCTTTTTCTTTTGCTTTTAAATCTCTTTTTTCTTTTTGCAGTTCAGCTTTTTTATTTACTACATCATTGTAATCAACTAATTCTAAAATTGCCATCGGAGCAGCATCGCCCAATCTTCTGCCAAGTTTAACGACACGGGTATAACCGCCGGGTCTTTCTCCAATTTTAGGTAATATGTCTGAGAAAAGTTCTTTTACAACTTCTTTATCGTTTACCACTGCCATAACTTGTCTGCGCACATGCAAATCATTTTTTCTGGCTTTAGTAATTAATTTATCTACAAAAATTCTTGCTTCTTTTGCTTTGGCTTCAGTAGTTTTAATTCGTTTATGTTTTAATAGCGAAGTAGCCAACGAGCTAAGCAAGGCTGCTCTATGACTGGCTGTTCTACCTAATTTTCTACCTTTAACGTTGTGTCTCATTTAATAACCCGTTTAGATTAATTTGAATCTGAATCATCTTTAAGATATTTATCTACATCCATTCCAAAATCAAGACCAAGATTTTCAACTATTTCCGTCAATTCTGACAAGGATTTTCTTCCGAAATTTCTGAACTTGAGCATTTCCTGCTCATCTTTTCTTACAAGGTCAGCAAGAGTTTTAATGTTAGCAGCTTTTAAACAATTATGAGATCTCACACTTAATTCAAGATCATCAACCGAAGTAAGAAGCACTTTACGTATTCTTTCTATTTCAGTGTCTTTCTGGCTGACACTTTGTTCTTCTTCCTGCTCTACATCAAAGTTAATAAACAACTGAACATGTTCTTTTAAGATTCTTGCTGCCTGTGTTAATGCATCATCCGGAGTAATTGAACCATCAGTTGAAATCTCTAATGTTAGTTTTTCATAATCGTTCTTATCACCGATTCTAACATTCTCTACGAAATATTTAACCAGTTTTATTGGAGTAAAAATTGAATCAATAGGAATTACACCAATAGTCTGATCAGGTGAAATATTTTCATTTGCCGGAACATAACCAACACCTTTACCAACTCTTATTTCAACATCAACTTTTGCATTTTTATTTAATGTAGCTATGTGTAATTCCGGATTGAGAATTTCAACTTCATTACTTGCTTTTTGAATATCTGCTGCAGTCCATTCACCAGGACCAGTCAGAGAAATATCTATTTTATTTGGTTTCTTTGAAAGAAACTTCATTCTTACTTGTTTGAGATTTAATATAATCTCTGAAACATCCTCAACAATTCCCTCGATAGTTGTAAACTCGTGAAGCACACCACTAAATTTAACGGAAGTAATTGCCGATCCCTGCAGAGATGATAAAAGTACTCTGCGAATTGAATTACCCAGTGTAACACCATAACCTCTTTCAAGAGGCTGCAATGTAAATCTTCCATATGAATTTGTGTAATTAGATTCATCAAGAACAACAGATTCTGGCATCTTTAAAGATGGTACGCTCATTATTATCCTCTATCTTATTCTAATTAAAAATTTTATTTCGAGTAAAGCTCAACTACTAATTGTTCATTTGCAATTAATGGTACATCTGCTCTTTCCGGTATCTGAACAAATGTTCCGGAAAGTGTAGCTTTATCAACTGTTAACCAGCTATAAGTGTGATCTTTTACTCTCTTAAGTGAATTATGGATTGCATCCAGTTTTTTGCTTTTTTCTTTAATCTGTATCGTATCTCCGGCTCTTAAAAGGTAAGCAGGAATATCAACAAGAATATTATTAACTAAAATGTGTCTGTGTCTTATTAACTGTCTTGCCTGTTTACGGGATGATGCAAATCCTAATCTATAAACAACATTATCTAATCTTCTCTCTAACAGTTTAATAAGGTTTTCACCAGGAATACCTTTTTGGCTATTAGCTTTTTTATAATAATTTCTGAATTGTGTTTCTAACAGACCGTATATTCTTTTAATTTTTTGTTTCTCTCTTAACTGAACTCCATATTCAGAAACTTTAGCTCTTCTGGAAAGTCCGTGCTGTCCCGGCGGATAATTTCTTTCTTCAAGCGGACATTTTTCAGTAAAACACTTTTGTCCTTTAAGGAAAAGCTTCTGTCTTTCTCTTCTACATAACTTACAAACTGAATCGGTGTATCTTGCCATTTAGTTAATCTCCATAAATTATACTCTTCTTTTCTTTGGTGGTCTGCATCCATTGTGAGGGATCGGAGTAACATCTTTTATTGATGAGATAGTTAATCCTGCAGTGTGCAATGCTCTTATTGCTGCTTCTCTTCCTGAACCGGGACCTTTAACAAAAACATCTATTTTTCTCATTCCTAAATCATAAGCTTCTTTAGCAGCTGCTTCTGCAGAAACTTGCGCAGCAAATGGAGTGTTCTTTCTTGAACCTTTAAATCCATTTTTACCTGCAGACGACCAGGAAACAGTATTTCCGTAAATATCTGTAATGGTAACTATAACATTATTAAAAGTTGCTTTTATATGAGCAACACCATTAGAATCTACGTGAGTTTTTTTCTTAACCTTTTTTACAGTTTTAGCCAATGCTTAATCCTCCGTGTATCAAATATTATTTCTTAGTAGGTACTTTTTTCTTACCGGCAACAGTTCTTCTCTTGCCTTTTCTGGTTCTAGAATTAGTTCTTGTACGCTGACCTCTTACTGGTAAACCTTTACGGTGTCTGATACCGCGATAAGAACCAATATCCATCAGTCTTTTAATATTCTGCTGGACTTCAGAACGTAAAGCTCCTTCAACACGATAATCTGCAGTAATAACTGCTCTTATTTCCGCAATCTCTTCATCTGTTAGCGCCGCAACTTTTTTAAGCGGATCAACTTTAGCTTTTTCTAAAATCTGTGCAGCTACAAATTCACCAATACCATAAATGTATTGTAAACCGTATAACACTTTTTTATTTTTTGGTAAATCAACTCCAGCTATACGAGCCAATGATATACTCCTTTGTTTTTAACCTTGTCTTTGTTTGTGTTTTGGGTTTTTGCAAATAACTCTTACAACACCCTTGCGTTTAATAATTTTACATTTATCGCAAATCTTTTTTACAGAAGCTCTGACTTTCATTTTGCTTATTCCTATTTATACCTGTAGGTAATTCTGCCTTTTGTTAAATCGTAAGGAGAAAGTTCTATCGAGACCTTATCTCCAATTAAAATTTTTATAAAGTGCATTCTCATTTTACCGGAAATGTGCGCGAGTATTTCATGTCCATTATCAAGTTTAACTCTGAAAGTTGCATTTGGTAATGTTTCAGTAATTACGCCATCTATTTTAATTGGTCCTTGTTTTGCCATCTAACAAATTGTTAAGATTTCCGGCTTATTTTTATTTATTAAAATTGTATGTTCAAAATGTGCTGATGCTGATCCATCTGCTGCTAAAATTGTCCACTTATCATCTGCAGTTATAACTTCATACTTGCCGGCATTAACCATTGGTTCAATTGCTAAGGTCATTCCGTTCTTTAATTTCGGACCTGTACCTTTTTTGCCAAAATTCGGAATTGATGGTTCTTCATGCAGATATTTACCAACACCGTGTCCACAAAGATCTCTTACAATCGAAAAACCATTTGCTTCTACATACTGCTGAACTGCAAATGAAATATCATGAACACGATTTCCTTCAATTGCCTGCTCAATACCAAGATATAAAGAACGCTCGGTAACTTCCATTAATCTTTTCTTTTCATCATCAACTTCACCAACAGCTACGCTTAGTGCAGCATCACCAAAGTAACCATCTTTAACAACACCAATATCTATAGAAATCAAATCGCCATCTTTTAAAACTCTATAACCCGGAATACCGTGAACAACCTCTTCATTAACTGAAGTACAAATCGACCCGGGATAACCAGGTGCTCCACCTTGTGAATAACCTTTGAATGCCGGTTTTGCATTATTACTTAAAATGTAATCTTCGGCTATTCTATCCAATTCTAAAGTTGTAATCCCCGCCCTAACTTTTGCTTTGAGAAGCTGAAGAGTTTCAGCAACAATCTTACAGCTTTCTCTTATATAATCAATCTCTTTTTTTGATTTAATTAAAATCACTAAAAATTATCTACGACCTTTAACCTTACCCGATTTCATAAATCCATCATAGTGTCTCATTAATAAATGAGATTCAATCTGCTGCAAAGTATCTAATGCAACACCAACAACAATCAATAAACTAGTACCGCCGAAAAACTGTGCAAAGTTTCTTGAAACTCCCCATCCTGAAACAAACGCAGGAAGTATCGCAACAATTGCAAGAAAAATAGAACCAGGTAAAGTAATCTTTGTTAAAATATTATCAATAAAATCAGAAGTTTGTTTTCCGGGTCTGATGCCGGGAATAAAACCGCCCTGTTTTTTCATATTATCTGCAACATCTTTTGGATTAAAAGCAATAGCAGTATAAAAATACGTGAAAAATATAATCATCAACGCATAGAAAAATGAATAAACCGGTGATGTAAATACAAAGTAGCCTGCAAGTTTTTGTAAAAATTCGTTATCCGGGAAAAATGATAAAACTGTGCCCGGTATAAACATAATCGACTGTGCAAATATTATGGGCATTACTCCCGCAGTGTTTACTCTTAATGGAATATATTGAGTTACACCACCATAGACTTTTCTTCCAACTACTCTTTTTGCATACTGCACAGGAATCTTTCTTGTACCCTGAGTTACAAGTACAACACCAGCAATAATAAAAAACATAAAAGCTAAAATTATAATCTCGATTATAATTGATCTTTGTCCTGCTGTAATAAGTTGATATTCTTCGTGCACAGCAACCGGAAAACGTGCAATAATACCAATAAAAATTATAAGTGAAATACCATTACCAATTCCTTTATCAGTAATCTGTTCACCCATCCACATCATAAACATAGTGCCTGAAGTTAAAATAATAACTGTAGAAAGAATCCAGCCAATGCCTTGAACAGCTTCAGGAACAATTGGTAATCCTCCCTGAACATGGATATTCAACAATCTTACAGTAACTCCCCAAGCCTGCATTGCAGATATAATAACGGTTCCATACCTGGTAAGCTGAGTAATTTTCTTTCTTCCCTCTTCACCTTCCTGCTGCAACTTCTGAAAATACGGAACAACAGCGCCCATTAACTGCAAGATAATCGATGCAGAAATGTACGGCATTATCCCAAGAGCAAATATTGCTGCATTTGAAAATGCACCACCAACAAAAAGATCAAATAACCCAAACAGATTATCTGAAGAAGAATTTCGCATACTCTCGGATAGTAAAACTGTATCTACTCCGGGAATCGTTAAATGTGAACCTAGTCTTACAATAATAAGTAATGACAGTGTATAAATAATTCGCTGTCTAAGTTCATTGATTTTAAAAATATTTCTAAAAGTTTCTGTAAATCTTGACATTTGTATTAACTAAATCTTAGTGATAGAGCCACCAGCTGCTTCAATTTTTTGTTGAGCTGATTTACTGAAATCATTAACCGTTAAATCGAGTTTAGCTTTAATATCGCCTTTACCTAAAACCTTAATTGGTTTTTTAGTGCTTGAAACCAATCCAAGTTTTTTAAGTTCTTCAGCATTTAATTTCTGATCCGAAATCTTTTTAAGATCAACTAATCTTTGTAAAGCATTTAAATTAACTACCTGATATTCAACCTTAAAAATATTTGTAAAACCAAACTTGGGTATTCTTCTTTGCAAAGGCATCTGACCGCCTTCAAACCAGGCTTTGTGTTTTGCACCCGATCTTGATAGCTGACCATTTCTACCTCTTGTAGATTGCTGACCATGACCGGAGCCTTCACCACGACCAACTCTTTTGCGATTCTTTTTAGAACCTTTTGCATATTTAAGATTACTTAGAATATCCATCATAAAACCTTATTAATCTTTTAATTCTTCAACTTTAACTAGATGACTTACTTTTTTAATCATACCTCTGATTTGAGGAGTATCATTATGAACTTTTTGCCAATTAGGTCTTCCTAATCCTAAAGCTTCGATAGTAGCTTTCTGATCTTTTGGTCTGTCAATCACGCTTCTGGTTTGTGTAATTTTAATCTTTCCCATTATATCCTCAGTTAGAAGAAATGAACAAATCTTTTACGGTGATGCCTCTTTTGTTAGCCATTTTTCTTGCATCAATTTGCTGCATTAAACCATTAAGTGTTGCTTTAACCTGATTATGAGGATTGCTTGATCCAAGAGATTTGGTAAGGATGTCTGTTACACCGGCAGCTTCCAATACTGCTCTTACTCCACCGCCGGCAATCAAACCGGTACCGGGAGATGCAGGTTTTAATAACACTTTTCCAGCACCAAATTTCCCTAATATTTCGTGTGCTACTGTTCCTTTAATTATAGAAACTTTAACAACATTCTTTTTAGCATCATCAATTCCTTTGGAAATAGCATCAGTTACTTCGTTAGCTTTACCAAGTCCAACTCCAACAACACCATTACCATTTCCAACAACGACTATAGCGTTAAAGCTGAATCTTCGCCCACCTTTAACAACTTTAGCAACTCTGTTAATGTGAACGACTTTTTCTTTTAGTCCTTCTGTCTCAGTTGATTTTACAGCTTTCAAATAAATCTCCAAACAATCATTAATTAAAAAATTTTTCTAAACACTTTGGCTGCCGGAAGAGGACTCGAACCTCTACAGACGCCTCCAAAGGGCGTAGTCCTGCCATTAGACGATCCGGCATTATCAGAATTTCAAACCTGCTTCACGGGCTCCTTCTGCAACTGCCTGAATTCTTCCGTGATATCTGTAACCATTACGATCAAAAACAACATTTGTTATTTTCTTTTCCAATGCCTTTTTTGCTACCAGACTTCCTACCAATTTACCCTTCGAAATTTTTCCTTTAGTATTTTTCAGTTCTTCAGCCAACTCTTTTGATAATGAAGAAGCAGCAACTAAAGTGTTTCCGGTAGAATCATCAATAATCTGTGCATAAATCTGGTTTAAACTTCTATAAACAGAAAGTCTGGGCATTTCAGACGTACCAGATATTTTTTTTCTTAATCTGGTTTTTGATCTTGATCTTAAATTATTGTTCCTCTTTATCATAGTATTCTTAAACTCCGTTAGAATTATTTACCAGCAGTTTTACCAGCTTTTCTTAAAATGTGTTCACCGGAATATTTAATTCCTTTTCCTTTATACGGTTCTGGTTTTCTGATTGATCTTAATTTTGCCGCAACCTGTCCAACTAACTGTTTATCAATGCCGGATATTACAATTTGTGTTTGTGTCGGAGTTTCAATTTTTATTTCAGCAGGCGGCATAAAATAAATCGGATGAGAGTAACCCATATTTAAAAGTAAATTAGCTCCTTTTAGTTCAACTCTGTATCCAACTCCAACTATATCCAGTATTTTCTTATAACCTGAAGTAACTCCAACAACCATATTCTGCACTAATGCACGTGTTAATCCATGCAAAGCTTTGTTTGTTTTCTGATCATCCGGTCTTTTTACTTCAAGATTAGAATCTTTCAGTTCCAATTTCATATTGGGATGAATTTCTCTTTGAAGCTCTCCTTTTGGACCTTTAATTTTAACAATACTACCATCAATAGTAACTGTTACATTTTTAGGAATTTCAATTATTTTTTTACCGATTCTAGACACTTTGTTACTCCATCAAAAAATTACCAAATGTAGCAAATTACTTCACCACCAATTGACTGATTTCTTGCTTCTTTATCAGTCATCAAACCTTTGGAGGTTGAAATTACTGCTGTACCCAAGCCATTTAAAACTCTGGGCAGCTTTTCAGAATCCTTATAAATTCTTAAACCCGGCTTGCTGATTCTTTTCAAACCAGTAATAGCAGAAGCTCCATCTCTGTATTTAAGGTGAATCTTAATTACGTTTTGTTTATTATCTTCCATTAAAGAAAAATCATGAATATAATTTTCCTTTTTCAGGATCTCAGCTAAACCTACTTTCATTTTGGAAGCAGGAATTTCTACTCTAAGTTTTTTTGCTTTAGCAGCATTTCCAATTCTTACTAAAAAATCTGATATCGGATCAGTAACTGGCATATTCTTATACTCCTACCAACTTGATTTCTTTAAACCTGGAATTTCTCCTCTAAGAGCCATTTCCCTTAGAACCAATCTGGAAACACCAAATTTTCTGTAATATGATCTACCACGACCGGTAAACATACAACGGTTTTTTAATCTAACCGGGGATGAATTTCTTGGCAATTTCTGAAGTGCATCGTAATCACCTTTTTCTTTAAGCTCTGCTCTGAGATTCTTATACTTATCATAAAGTTTTCTTCTTTTAGCATCACGTGCAATAATACTTAATCTTGCCATTAATTCTCCTTTTATTCCTTATTTAACTTCTTTTTTTCTAAATGGTAAACCAAAAGTTTTTAATAATTCAAAAGCTTCGTTATCTGTATGTGCTGTTGTAACAATTGTAATATCCATACCCATAACACGGGTTATTTTATCAACATTGATTTCAGGAAAGATAATCTGTTCTTTAACACCAAGAGTATAATTACCTCTGCCGTCAAAAGATTTATCAGACAATCCTCTGAAATCTCTTACTCTTGGTAAAGCAACATTTATCAATCTATCTAAGAATTCATACATTCTTTCTCTGCGTAAAGTAACCATAGCACCAATGTTCATATTTTCACGCAGCTTAAAGTTAGAGATAGCTTTTCTGGATTTTCTAACGCTAACTTTCTGTCCGGTAATTGCTTCAAGCTCTTTAACAGCCTCATCCATAATTTTTTGATCAGCAACAGCAGCACCAACACCCATATTTACAACAATCTTATTAAGCTTGGGTACCTGCATTACACTTTTGTAATTAAATGTTTTAACAAGTGCAGGAACAATTTCTTTTTTATAAATCTCACCAAGCCTTGGTGTAATTTTTATTTCTTTTTCTCGCTTAGCCGGAGCTTCTTTACCAGTTGATTTTGGCTTTGCTTCTTTATCTGTTTTTTTAGTTTTCTTTTCAGCCATTTCTATAAACTCTGTTAAATTTCATTATGGAATCATTTCGCCGGATACTCTGCTTATCCTGGCAATTTTCTTTTTACCTGTTTTATCATCCAAAATAATTTTTGATCCAATTCTTGTTGGTTCATTAGTTTTTGGATCCAAGATCATTACATTTGATATATGAATAGGTGCTTCCTTTTCCTGTATTCCACCCTGCGGTGAACGCTGAGTAGGTTTAGTATGTTTTTTACGAAGGTTAATTCCTTCAACTATTAAACGCGAAGTTTTGGGAAATACCTTTAATACTTTTCCGGTTCTGCCTTTATCATTACCGGCTATAACTATTACATTATCATTTTTTCTGATTTTCATTTATCGTAAACCCTTATATAACTTCTGGAGCTAATGAAACAATTTTCATAAATTGTCTCTCTCTTAATTCTCTGGCTACAGGTCCGAATATACGTGTACCTTTTGGCTCATTTTGATTATTTATCAGCACAACAGCATTTTCATCAAATCTTATATATGAACCATCTTTTCTTCTTACTTCTTTTTTAGTTCTAACAATTACAGCGCGCGATACTTCACCTTTTTTTACAGTACCATTAGGAATTGCAGTCTTAACAGAAACAACAATAGTATCACCTACTGTAGCATATTTTCTATCGCTTCCGCCAAGTACACGGATACATCTGACTCTTTTTGCACCTGAATTATCAGCAGCAATTAAATTGGTTTCTTCCTGAATCATCTCTCTATATCTCCTTACTTGGCTTTTTCAACAATTTCTACAAGACGCCATCTTTTATTTTTGCTAAGAGGACGTGTTTCCATGATTTTAACTTTATCACCCAAAGCACATTCTTGTTTTTCATCGTGAGCCATAAGCTTAGTAGTCTTCTTAAAAAACTTCTTATAAATCGGATGAGGGACTCTTCTTTCGATTGCAACTGTAATTGTCTTATCCATTTTATTGCTTACAACAACACCAATTCTGGTTTTTCTTAATGCACGTTCTGCCATTTTAAGAATTAGCTCCTTCCTTCGAAGTCTGTTGAGCTGCTTTTTCAGCTCTTTGTCTCTCACCTAAAATTGTTTTCATTCTTGCGATTTCTTTTTTAGCAAGTCTGAGTTTACTTGTATTGTTCAATTGTTTAAGTTCATGAGAAAAGCGAAGATCTACTAAGTTTTTTTCTTCTTCTTCAATTCTTCTAACAAGTTCATCGCTTGTCATCTCTTTTATTTCATATAATTTCATAATAAATGATTCTCTTTTTATTCGTAATCAGGTCTACTAACGACTTTTGTTTTAATAGGTAATTTATGCGAGCAGGTCTTAAGTGCTTCATTAGCAAGCTCTTTTGAAACTCCTGCAACTTCAAACATTATTCTTCCCGGTCTGATAACTGCTACCCAGAATTCAGGTGCACCTTTTCCTTTACCCATTCTTGTTTCAAGTGGTTTTTTGGAAACAGGTTTATCAGGAAAAACTCTGATCCAAACCTTACCATCTCTTTTCATTTTTCTGGTCAATGCAACACGACAAGCTTCAATTTGTCTGTTGGTTATCCAGGCTGGTTCCAAAGCTTTAAGTCCAAAATCACCAAACGAAACTGCACTGCCTCTATAAGCTTTACCAGCTCGTCTTCCTCTCTGGGACTTTCTAAACTTTACTCTTTTAGGCATTAACATAAGAAAAACTCCTGACCGATTTAATCTGTAACTCTTTTGCCAAGTATTTCACCACGGCAAATCCAAACTTTAATTCCTATAGAGCCATATATAGTTTCGGCTCTGCCATTAGCATAATCAATATCTGCTCTGATAGTATGTAAAGGAATTCTTCCTTCTTTATACTGTTCAGTTCTTGCCATTTCGGCACCACCAAGTCTTCCGGAACACATAATTCTGATACCTTCAGCACCCATTCTCATTGCTGCCGTAATAGATGTTTTCATTGCTCTTCTGAAAGAGACTCTTCCTGCTAACTGGCTGGCAATGTTTTCTGCTACAAGCTGAGCATCAAGTTCTGGTCTTTTGATTTCTGAGATTTGCACCTTAACATCTTTACCAGTTACTCTCTTTAATTCTTCTTCTAGTTGAGTAATTTCTTTTCCACTCTTACCTATCACAACACCCGGTCTTGAAGTATGAATTGTTAAAATTATATTTTTAGATGTTCTATCTATTACTATTCTTGAGATGCCCGCTTTTTTTAGCCTGTTTCTGACATAAGTGCGTAACTGGGCATCTCCTTTTAACTTAAGAGAATAACTTTTATTTTCATACCAGTTAGAATCCCATCCTCTTATGATTCCAACTCTAAATCCAATAGGGTTTGTCTTTTGTCCCAAAAATCTTTCTCCTTACTTAATCTTTACTTGCCACAACAACGGTAAGATGACAGGATCTTTTTCTGATTCTGTACGCTCTGCCCATAGGTGCGGGTGAAATTCTTTTAATTGTTGGTCCCTGGTTTACAAATACTTCTTTAACATATAAATCCTGAGGTTCAACTCTTGTTGCATCATCAGAGTTCAACAGATTAGCAACAGCTGATCTTAATGTTTTCTCTGCATCTTTTGATGAATGCTTCGGTGAAAAGTGAAGCACTTCAAGAGCTTTGTCAACCTGCATACCTCTTATAAGATCAACAACCAATCTCATTTTCCTTGGTGATGAATTGATAAATCTATTTATTGCTTTAGCTTCCATTAACTTCAAATCCTATTTTTATGCTTTTGCTGCTTTTTCTGCTTTTGTTCCAGGATGTCCTCTGAAAATTCTGGTTGGAGCAAACTCGCCAAGTTTATGTCCCACCATATTTTCAGTTATGTAAACCGGAATCATCTTATTACCGTTATGTACTGCAATAGTATGACCAACAAATTCCGGGAAAATTGTTGATGAACGTGACCAGGTTTTTATAATTTTTTTCTGATTTGTTTCGTTAAGCTTTTTAATTTTTTCACCTAACTTATAATCAAGAAAAGGACCTTTTTTTACGGATCTTGGCATAAATTACTCTCTAATTACTATTTACGTCTTTTAATAATAAATTTATTAGAACCTTTTTTTCTTTTTCTGGTTTTTAAACCTTTAGCTTTTTGTCCCCAGGGAGATACCGGATGACCGCCGCCAGAGGTTTTCCCTTCACCACCACCCATCGGATGATCGACCGGGTTCATTGCAACACCTCTTACTTTTGATCTTCTGCCCAGCCAACGACTTCTGCCTGCTTTTCCTAAATTGATATTTTCATGCTCTGCATTTCCAATTACTCCATATGTAGCCATACACTCTAATCTGATCATTCTTACTTCACCTGAAGGCATCTTTAACTGAGCATAATCACCTTCTTTAGCCATCAATTGTAGTGAAACACCAGCGCTTCTTCCTAACTGTCCGCCTTTGCCTGGTTTTAGTTCCACATTATGAATAAAACTTCCGAGCGGCATTTCCTTTAATGGTAATGCATTACCAATCTGAATATCACTACCAGGACCTGATACAACTTCTTGTCCAACCTTCAACCCTTCTGGTGCGAGGATATATCTTTTTTCTCCATCAACATAGTGTAACAATGCTATTCTGCAAGTTCTGTTAGGATCATATTCAATTGAAAAAACTTTAGCAGGTACACCTGTTTTGTTACGCTTAAAATCAATAACTCTGTATCTTCTTTTGTGACCGCCACCAACAGATCTTGTTGTCATATGTCCAAGATTATTTCTTCCGCCGGATTTTTTAAGAGAAGCAGTTAAAGATTTTTCAGGAGTTGATTTTGTAATCTCATCAAATGTGTAATTTGATCTGAATCTTGTTCCCGGAGTTGTTGGTTTTAATATTTTAATTGCCATTATAAAATCCTATTTCTTATGCTATACTTGCTCAAATAATTCAATAGTTTCTCCCTCTTTAAGAGTTACTATTGCTTTTTTGGTTCGTGGAGTTCTTCCTTCAAACCTTCCTCTTTTTCTAAATTGTGATTTCATCTTACCAGGATGATTCATAGTAGTAATATCAACAACATGAACATTAAACTTTTTTTCAATAGCTTTTTTGATTTCAATCTTATTAGCTTTTGGATTAACTAAAAATCCATACTTACCAGCCTGATCAGCACTGATATTTGTCATCTTCTCTGTAATAAGAGGTTTAACTAAAATCCGCTCCATATTAATTCACCGCCTCTTCAGTTTCTTTTGCTGAAAATGTATTCTCAATTACTTTGACAGCGCTCTTTTGTAAAAGCAATACCTGATTATTTAACAGATCATAGGTTGATGCTTTTGATGCCTCAAGTACTTTAACCTTTGGAATATTTCTGCCAGATTTCAAGATATTTAAATCATTTGTGTTTGTAAGTAAAAGAACTTTTTTACCTTCAATTTTTAATGCATTTAATATCTTAACAAATTCTTTTGTCTTGGGTTTATCAATAGAAAAATCTTCAACAACAACAAGCTGTTCATCTTTAACTTTATAACTTAAAGCAGATTTACGGGCTAATCTTTTAACCTTCTTAGGAAGATCCTGTCTGTAATCTCTTGGACGCGGTCCAAAGATAGTTCCACCACCAACCCAAAGAGGAGATCTGGATGTACCAGCTCTTGCACCACCACGACCTTTTTGTTTCCAGGGTTTTTTTCCGCCACCTCTAACTTCACCACGCTCTTTAGTTTTGTGCGTCCCTTGCCTTTGATTTGCAAGATATGCTTTTACTGAAAGATAAATTGCATGGTCGTTTGGTTCAATTGCAAATATGTTATCAGCAAGAGTAACCTTTTCGCCTGATTTTGAACCGTCAATTTTTAAAACATCAAGTGTCATTTTTTTTACCGAATTACTTCTTAATCAATTCTAAAATGCTATTTATTGCCCCGGGAACTGCACCTTTAACAAATATCAGGTTTTGTTCCGGTAATACTTTTACGACCTGCAGTCCTGATATTGTTACATTTTCATTACCCATTCTGCCAGCCATACGCTGTCCTTTGAAAACTCTTGATGGATATGAACTTGCACCGATTGAACCCGGAGCTCTTAATCTATCACTTTGACCATGTGATGTACCGCCTACTCCACCAAAGTTATGACGTCTCATAACGCCTTGAAAACCTTTCCCTTTATTTCTTCCTCTTACTTTAATCGTCTCACCTTCAACAAAAAAATCAGCACCCAACTGATCGCCAACTTTATAATCACCTATATTAAAATTTCTAAATTCTTTCAGAAGTAAAGAAGGTACAATTCCACTGCTCTTAAACTGACCAGCTAATGGCTTAGAAGTATGCTTTTCTTTTTTCTCTCCAAAAGCCAACTGTAAAGCTTCGTAGCCATTTTTTTCTTTAGTCCTGATATTAACTACCTTGCAAGGACCAGCTTGAATAATAGTTACAGGAATAATTTCTCCGTCGTTACCAAAGATATTAGACATTCCTAATTTTTTTCCGATTATACCAGACATCTTATCTCCAAAATTCATTAAAGCTTAATTTCAATATCAACACCCGCAGGAATATCAAGCTTACTTAAAGAATCTACGGTTTTGTTGTTTGAGTTGTGGATATCAATTATTCTTTTATGTGCCCTTGTTTCAAATTGCTCTCTTGATTTTTTATCAACATGAGGAGAACGTAAAACAGTATAAACTGTTTTCTTTGTAGGCAATGGTATCGGACCGGATACAACTGCTCCAGTGCTTCTCACGGTTTTAATAATCTTCTCAGTAGATTTATCAATCAATATGTGATCGTACGATTTCAATTTAATTCTTATTTTCTGACCGGGCACTTAATCAACTCCTTTTATTTATGTGATAAGAAAAGGGAGATTATAACTCCCTCTTCCAACGCAATACTCTAATCTTATGCAATAATTTTTGTTACAACACCTGAACCAACTGTTCTACCGCCTTCACGAATAGCAAATCTTAATTTCTCTTCCATAGCAATAGGTGCAATAAGTTCAATAGACAATCTTACATTATCTCCAGGCATAACCATTTCGGTTCCTTCTGGTAAAGTAGCAACACCGGTTACGTCTGTTGTTCTGAAATAGAACTGTGGTCTGTAACCATTAAAGAATGGTGTATGTCTTCCACCTTCATCCTTTGAAAGAATATAAACTTCTCCTTCAAATTTTGTATGAGGTGTAATTGACCCTGTTTTTGCAAGAACCATTCCTCTTTCAATTTCATTTTTATCGATACCTCTTAACAAGATACCTGCATTATCTCCAGCCATAGCTGAATCTAATTCTTTTCTAAACATCTCTATACCGGTAACAACAGTTTTCTTATGTAAACCTAAACCAACTAATTCAACTTCTTCCTGAATCTTAACTTGTCCTCTTTCAACTCTGCCCGTAGCAACTGTACCACGACCAGTAATAGAAAATACGTCTTCAACCGGCATCAAGAAAGGTTTGTCTGTACTTCTTTCCGGAATTGGAATATAGCTATCAACTGCATCCATAAGTTCCCAGATACAATCATATCTTGGATCGCTAGGATCTGCATTTGATGCACCAGCTTCTAATGCCTGAAGAGCTGAACCTTTGATAATCGGAATTTCATCGCCTGGGAATTCATACTGTGTTAAAAGATCTCTTAATTCAACTTCAACTAATTCAATCAACTCAGGATCATCTACCATATCTATTTTATTCATAAATACAACTATTCTTGGTACACCAACCTGCCTTGCAAGAAGAATATGTTCTCTTGTTTGAGGCATAGGGCCATCTGTTGCAGCAACCACTAAGATAGCTCCGTCCATCTGAGCAGCACCGGTAATCATGTTTTTAACATAATCTGCGTGACCAGGGCAATCCACGTGTGCATAGTGGCGGTTAGCAGTTGAATATTCAACGTGAGAGGTTGCAATTGTGATACCTCTTTCTCTTTCCTCAGGTGCGTTATCAATACTATCAAAAGATCTAATTTGTGATAAACCTTTCTTTGCTAATGCCATTGTTATGGCTGCAGTCAAAGTGGTTTTACCATGATCTACGTGACCAATTGTACCAATATTAACGTGAGGTTTACTTCTGTCAAATTTTTCTTTAGCCATCGAATTCTCCTTTTATAATTTTTCTTTTTGTTTTTATTTCAATTATTAATTTACTGTTGCTTTTTTTCCTAATGATTTTTCAGATATTTCTTCAGCAATTGCTTTGGGCACTGCAGAATAATGATCAAACTGCATTGAATAGATTGCTCTTCCCTGACTCATTGATCTTAAAATCGTAGCATAGCCAAACATCTCTGATAATGGAACATTTGCTTTTATCACCTGAGCATCTTTTCTTGCTGAAAATCCTTCTATTTTTCCTCTTCTTGAATTAAGGTCGCCCATTACATCACCTAAATATTCTTCAGGAGTAACTACTTCGACAGCCATAATTGGTTCAAGTAAAACCGGATTTGCTTTTTTAGCACCGGCTTGAAAAGCCATTGAACCTGCTACCCTGAATGAAATTTCATCAGAATCAACATCATGATAAGAACCATCGTATAATCTTGCTTTAACATCAACCATCGGAAATCCGGCAATTATTCCGTTTTTCATCGCATCCTGAATTCCTTGCGAAACAGCAGGAATATATTCTTTCGGAACAACGCCTCCAACAATGCCATTAATAAATTCATAACCTTTCCCAGGTTCATTCGGCATAAGTTCAATCCATACGTGACCGAATTTTCCACGACCACCTGATTGCTTAACAAACTTGCCTTCAGCCTGAACCTTTTGAGTAATAGTTTCTCTATATGCAACCTGGGGTTTACCAATATTAGCTTCAACCTTAAATTCTCTTTTCATTCTGTCAACAAGAATTTCAAGGTGTAATTCGCCCATACCGCTAATTAAAGTCTGACCAGTTTCTTCATCTACTTTAATTTTAAAAGTGGGATCCTCATCAGCTAATTTAGCCAGAGAATCGGATAATTTATCCTGATCAACTTTTGTTTTTGGCTCGATAGCAATCTGAATAACCGGTTCAGGAAAAGTAATTTTTTCCAAAACAATCGGATCATCTTCGCCACATAAAGTATCACCGGTTCTGGTATATCGTAAACCAACCGCCGCTGCAATATCCCCAGCTTTAACCTCTGAGATTTCTTCTCTATGATTTGCATGCATTCGAAGCAATCTGCTAATTCTTTCTTTTTTACCACTAACTGAATTAAAAATATATGAGCCTGACTTTAGAACACCTGAATAAACTCTAAAGAAAGTTAATTTACCCACATAAGGGTCATTCATAATTTTAAAAGCCAAAGCAGTAAATTTTTCGTTTTCGTCAACTTTTCGCTTAACAGAATCAATCAATCCTATATGATGAGCTTCAACTTCCGGAAAATCTGCCGGAGATGGTAAAAAGTCAACGATAGAATCCAGTAATTTCTGTACACCTTTATTTTTAAAAGAAGATCCGCAAAGCACTGGAATAATTTTTAACTCAATTGTAGCTCTTCTTAAAACACTCTTTATCTCATCGGCGCTTATATCTTTGCCTTCTAAATATTTTTCAAGCAAGGTATCATCAACATCCGAAACTGCTTCCAGCATTTGAGTTCTGTATTTTGTAGCAATTTCCAATAGATCTTTCGGGATTTCAATTTCATCATAAGAAGTACCGAAAGATTCTTCATGATACATTCTTGCATTAAACTGAATTAAGTCAATAATACCAACAAATAAATCACCCTCACCAATTGGTAAATAAATCGGAACAGCATTTGCACCAAGTCGCTCTTTCATCATATTAACAGCATTATAAAAATCAGCACCTGTTCTATCCATTTTATTTACAAACGCAATCCGAGGCACACTATATTTATCGGCTTGTCTCCAGACAGCTTCTGATTGCGGTTCTACACCACCAACAGCACAAAAAAGAGCAACAGCTCCATCCAAAACTCTTAAAGATCTTTCAACTTCAACAGTAAAGTCAACGTGTCCGGGAGTATCAATAATATTTATTTGATGACCATTCCAAAAACATGTAGTTGCAGCACTTGTTATTGTAATACCACGCTCTTTTTCCTGCTCCATCCAATCCATTGTTGCTGCGCCATCGTGAACTTCTCCTACTCTATGAACTTTGCCTGTATAGAATAATATCCTTTCTGTAGTAGTAGTTTTGCCGGCATCAATGTGAGCCATAATGCCGATATTTCGTACTTTATCTATTTTAGTTTTACTGGCCATTTAGTTATCGTTATCCAACCTTACCATTTAAAGTGAGCAAAAGCTTTATTTGCTTCAGCCATTTTATGTACATCTTCTTTCTTCTTAACTGAAGAACCTTCACCATTTGCTGCAGCAATTAACTCAGATGCTAATTTAGCAGACATTGACTTTTCACCACGTGCACGCGAGTAATTCTTAATCCATCTCATAGCAAGTGCAATTCTTCTTTCCGGTCTAACTTCAGTCGGAACCTGATAAGTAGCACCGCCAACTCGTCTGCTTCTAACCTCAATTAAAGGCTGAGTGTTTGAGATGGCTTTCTTGAAAATTTCCAAACCAGCTTTACTGGTTTTCTCTTCAATCAATTGAAAAGCATCATAAACTACATTTCGAGCAACTGCCTTTTTACCATCGTACATTACACAATTAATAAATTTTGCCACCAGTACATCATTGAATTTTGGATCTGGTTTAAGATACTTTTTTTCTGCTCTTCTTTTTCTCATTTTTTATTTCGCTTTTGGTTTTTTTGCACCATACTTGGAACGTCCTTTTTTTCTGTCAGCAACACCACTTGTATCTAAAGTGCCTCTAATAATATGATATCGTACACCCGGCAGATCTTTAACTCTACCGCCTCTTATCATTACAATTGAGTGTTCCTGTAGATTGTGCCCTTCACCGGGTATATACGCAGATACTTCAACATTCGTCTTTGTCAGTCTTACTCTGGCAACCTTTCTAAGCGCAGAATTAGGCTTTTTGGGTGTAGTAGTATAGACTCTTGTACAAACACCTCTTTTTTGAGGACAAGCATCTAAAGCCGGAGCTTTATTTTTTGACAATATTCTTACACGACCTTTTCTAACTAACTGATTTATTGTAGGCACAAAATCTCCTAAAAATTTACTTCTTCAAAAAAATTCAGATTTCAAATATAGTTTTCAATTAAAAAATAGTCAAGAAAACTTATACTATTTTTCAAATTATGAGAAACAATTCAATTAATAATTCATAAAAGCTAAAAATTTCACAAATCAATTATGCTGGACTGATTCACTTTCAGCGTCTTTTTCCTCTTCGACCTCATTTTCTTCGCTTTCAAGAATTATATTTGCATAGCCCTTAAGACCTGTTCCTGCGGGGATAAGATGTCCCATAACAATATTTTCCTTCAGGCCTAATAATCTATCTACTTTAGCTTCTGTTGCTGCATTTGCTAATACTTTTGTTGTTTCCTGGAAAGAAGCAGCAGATATAAAGCTTTCAGTTGATAACGCAGCCTGTGTTATTCCTAATAATATATTCTCAAACGTAGCTGGTTCTGCATCACGAGCAATTATTTCTTTCTTTTCTTTCTTCTTTAAATCAATATTAAGTTCTCTTAACTTGGATTTCGGAATCAATTGTCCATTCTTTAGCTTTGAATCGCCTTTATCTTCAATATATACCATAGTTTCGATCTTCGAATCCTCTTCAAAAAATCCCACTCTATCTACAATATCTTCTTCAAGGAATCTGGTATCTCCGGGAGAAACAACCTTGATTTTTTGAAGCATTTGTCTAACAATTACTTCAATATGTTTATCATTAATCTTAACGCCCTGAAGACGATAAACATCCTGTATTTCATTTACTAAATATTCTTGTACAGCACTTGGACCCTGTATAGCTAAAATATCATGTGGATTTATCGGTCCATCAGCTATTACTTCCCCAGCAGATATTTCATCTCCTTCCTGCACCAAAATATGTTTCTGAAAAGCTATATTATATTTTTTCTCATCAGATCCATCTGGAGCAACTACTATAATTTCTCTGGAGCCTTTCTTACGTGCACCAAATTTTACAAATCCTTCTATTTCAGAAACAACGGCTGGTTCATGAGGACTTCTGGCTTCAAATAACTCTGTTACTCTTGGAAGACCACCCGTAATATCTCTACTTTTAGTAGTTTGTTTCGATATTTTGGCAAGGATGGTACCAGCAGTAATACTTTCACCTTCTTCTACAGCCAAATATGCTCTTACCGGAAGGTTAAATGACTTTCTTTCTCCGTCTGAATTTTCAACTAAAATACTTGGTGTCCGATTTTTATCTTTTGATTCGATCACTACTTTCTGAACGTGTCCGGTTTGATCATCAGTTTCTTGTCGTAATGTAGCCCCCTCTATAAGATCAACAAATTTTATTTTTCCTGATATATCAGTTAAGATAACAGAATTATAAGGATCATGATTGTACAATGGTTGACGTTTCTTAATTTTTTGTCCGTCTTTTACTAACAACTCAGCTCCATAAGGCACATCAAATTTCTTTAGAAGTCTATTGTTTTCATCATAGATTTCTATAACACCACGTCTGCCTGTTACTACATTAATTTCAATATCATCTCCACCAAAAGGATCTTTTACAGCGCTCTTAACAGCATTAACTTTTTCAAATTTAACTATACCATCAATATTAGACTCAACCTGTGATTGAGATGCGATTCTTGAAGATGTACCTCCTAGATGGAAAGTACGAAGTGTTAATTGAGTTCCCGGTTCGCCAATCGATTGTGCAGCAATAATTCCAACAGCCTCACCAATCTCAACAGGCTTACCTGTTGTTAGATTCCTGCCGTAGCATTTAAGACAAACACCTCTTTTGGACTCACAAGTTAGAACAGTTCTAATGTACACTGAATCAATATTTGCATCTTCAATTTTTTCGGCTAGTGATTCGGTTATCATTTGACCGGCTTCAACGATCAGTTCATCTGTTCTTGGATTATAAACATCACCCTGCGCAAATCTTCCCGTAATACGTTCAGCCAAAGGTTCTCTTTCTTCTTCAACATCCTTTAAAGCTTTTATTTCAATACCTAAGATAGTTCCACAATCCTCTTCAGAAATAATTACATCCTGTGCAACATCCACTAATCTTCTCGTTAAATATCCGGCATCAGCAGTTTTAAGTGCTGTATCAGCAAGTCCTTTTCTGGCACCGTGAGTAGAAATAAAATACTCAAGAACTGAAAGACCTTCTTTAAAATTTGCTACAATAGGATTCTCAATAATTTCGCCAGCTTGTCCGGAAAGAGTTTTTTGAGGTTTCATCATTAATCCTCTCATTCCGGCTAACTGTTTTACCTGTTCCTGTGACCCTCTTGCACCTGAATCAACCATCATATGCAAAGAGTTAAATCCTTTATCTTGTTGTTTTATTCTGTCCATTAAAACTCTTGCAACATCGTTTGTTGTATGAGTCCAGACGTCTATTATTTTATTATATCTTTCGTTCTCAGAAATTAGACCTATTTCGTGTTCTTTAAGGATACCTTCAACTTTTTTATTTGCTTTATTAATCAGAGCTTCTTTTTCCTCAGGGATAATCATATCACTAAAGCTAACTGATAAGCCTCCGGCAGTTGCATATCTAAATCCGAGATCTTTAAGATCATCAAGAAATTTTGCGGTTACTTTGTTTCCAAGTTTCATAAACATCTTTCCGATGATACCGCCAAAAGCTTTCTTGATAAGAACCTGATTTATATAACCCATCTCTTTGGGCACTATTTGATTAAAGATTACTCTGCCTGTAGTAGTTTCAATTAATTCACCATTAAGCCTGACTTTAATTTTTGCATGCAGACCTACAACGCGATTATCATAAGCAATGATTACTTCATCAGGTGATGAAAAGACCATACCTTCGCCTTTATCATCTTCTTTAAATTTTGTAAGGTAATAACATCCAAGAACCAAATCCTGTGTAGGTACAACAATCGGACTTCCATTTTGTGGAGACAAAATATTATGGCTGCTAAGCATTAATAAAGATGCTTCTAACTGGGCTTCGTAAGAAAGTGGAACGTGTACTGCCATCTGGTCGCCGTCAAAGTCAGCATTAAATGCAGTACAAACCATTGGATGCAACTGTATTGCTCTTTCATCTATTAAGATTGGCTGAAATGCCTGAATTCCCAAGCGATGAAGAGTAGGAGCTCTGTTTAATAATACCGGATGAGCTTCAATTATTTTAGAAAGTATTTCCCAAATTATTGGATCTTTTCTATCAACTACTTTTCTGGCACTTTTAACAGTTTTATTATGTCCTCTTTCAATTAACTTTCTGATTATAAAGGGTTTGAACAATTCGACTGCCATATCTTTAGGAAGACCGCATTGATGTAATTTAAGTTCAGGACCAACTACAATAACAGAACGACCTGAATAATCAACTCTTTTACCTAAAAGATTCTGACGGAATCTGCCTTGTTTACCTTTAAGCATATCGCTTAAAGATTTTAACGGACGATTGTTATCACTCCTTACAGCACTGCCTCTTCTTGAGTTATCAAAAAGAGCATCAACTGCTTCCTGAAGCATTCTTTTTTCATTTCTTAAAATTACTTCAGGAGCTTTTATATCTATTAATCTTTTTAATCTGTTGTTACGGATAATAACACGACGATATAAATCATTAAGATCACTTGTTGCAAATCTTCCTCCTTCAAGCGGAACAAGAGGTCTTAGTTCCGGAGGAATAACAGGTATGTAACTTAACACCATCCATTCCGGTTTATTAGGAACTTTCCCCTCTTCCTCTTTAAATGCTTCAAGCACTCTTAATCTTTTTAAATAATCAGCTTTCTTTTGTTGAGAAGTTTCAACTTTAACAGCTTCTCTTAACTCTTTTGATAACTCTTCAATATTTGTTTTCTTCAAAATTTCTTTTACAGCATCACCACCGATTCTTGCAACAAATTTTTTGGGATCATCATCTTCAAGTTTTTCATTTCCATCCGGTAAAGAGTTTAATACTTCAAAGTATTGATCTTCTGAAATCAAATCTAAACGGCTTAAGCCTGTTATCCCCGGATTAAGAACTACATAAGATTCATAATAAATGATCTTTTCAAGTTCTTTAAGGCTGATTCCAATAATGTTTCCTATTTTTGATGGTTGAGCTCTGAAAAACCAAATATGAACAACAGGTACAGCCAAGCCAATGTGTCCCATTCTTTCGCGTCTTACACTTTTTTGTGTTACTTCTACACCGCATCTATCGCAAATGATTCCTTTATAACGAATTCTTTTATACTTACCGCAAAAACATTCCCAATCTCTGGTAGGACCAAAAATCTTTTCACAGAACAATCCATCTTTTTCAGGTCTGAATGATCTGTAATTAATTGTTTCCGGTTTAGTAACCTCACCATAAGATCTAGACAATATATCATCGGGGCTAGCTAAACCTATTGTAATACTATTTATATCTTTCATTGCATTTTCTTGATTTCTATAAGCCATTTTTTATCTCCTAATTACAAAGTGAAAAAACTGTTTAACGCTAATTTATTTTAATATCCAGACCTAAGCCCTGGAGTTCTTTTATAAGAACGTTAAACGCTTCGGGAATATTTGGTTCCTGTAAATTTTCACCTTTAACAATTGCTTCATAAACTTTCGCTCTGCCTGCAACGTCATCACTTTTTACAGTCAGAATTTCCTGTAAAATATTTGAAGCACCGTAGCCTTCTAGAGCCCAAACTTCCATTTCTCCAAATCTCTGACCACCAAACTGTGCTTTACCACCAAGCGGCTGCTGAGTAATAAGCGAGTAGGGTCCAATAGACCGTGCATGAATCTTATCATCAACAAGATGACTTAGTTTAAGCATATAGATATATCCACAGGTAACTTTCTGATGAAATTTTTCTCCGGTTCTTCCATCATAAAGATCAGTTTTGCTTCCAGATTCTAATCCTGCTTTAGCTAACCATTCTTCAACATTACCTACTTTAGCACCATCAAAAATTGGTGTTGAGAATCTTACTCCTAATTTTTTACCAACCCAGCCTAAAGCAGTTTCATATAACTGTCCAAGGTTCATACGAGAAGGTACGCCAAGAGGATTTAATATAATATCAATCGGAGTTCCATCCGGCAAATAAGGCATATCTGCAACAGGTACTATCTTAGCAACAACACCTTTATTTCCATGTCTTCCTGCCATTTTATCTCCTACAGAAAGCTTACGTTTTTTAGCAACATATACTTTCGCCAACTGAACAATTCCTGGAGGAAGCTCATCACCACTTTGAATTTTTATTCTTTCTCTTTTAAACTCTTCTTCAATATCAGTTTTGATTATAAAATAATTCTTGAAAAGAGTGTTAATCAGATTGTTTGTTTTTTTAGTATCAAACCAATCAAGAGAATAATCAAGTTTTGTTACATCTTCCATTCCTGAAAAAGTTTCTTCTCTGATGCTTGATCCACTTCTTAAAACAACACTGCCATCAAGATCACGAATACCTGTAGTAACCTGATCCTTAGTTATCCTAGTTAATTTTTCAACTAGTTTACTATAATGATCCTGCAGTTTCTTTTTAAACTCAGAATCTAAATTATCTAGTGCTGCTTTTTCCTGCTTTTTGGCTTCATTATCTCTTTTCTTTCTGCTGAAAAGCCGTGTTTTTATTACAGTACCTTTTAATCCCGGAGGCGCTTTTAATGATGCATCTTTTACATCACCAGCTTTATCTCCAAATATCGCGCGTAATAATTTTTCTTCAGGTGTTGGATCAGTTTCTCCCTTAGGTGTAATCTTTCCGATTAAAATATCACCTTCTTTAACTTCAGCACCTTCTCTGATTATTCCATCTTCATCAAGATTTTTTACTGCTTCTTCACTAACGTTCGGAATTTCTCTGGTTAATTCTTCTTCACCGCGTTTTGTTTCTCTAACCTGTAATTCAAATTCTTCAATATGAATTGAAGTATATACATCTTCACTTACAACTCTTTCGCTAATAATAATAGCATCTTCAAAGTTATAACCTCTCCAGGGCATAAAAGCAACTAATACGTTACGTCCTAAAGCTAATTCACCGCCATCTGTTGCAGCTCCGTCAGCAAGGACATCACCCTTCTTAAGTTTCTGACCTTCTTTAACAATAGGTATCTGGTTAATACAGGTTTCCTGGTTGGTACCATGGAATTTTGTAAGATTATAAACAACTTCTCTGACTTCATTAAAGCTTGTTAATGCTTCAAAACTATTTGGATTGATATCATATTTAACTATTATTTTATCAGCATCAACATATTCTACTACACCATTATCTTCAGCAATGATAATTGCTCTTGAGTCAAAAGCAATTTTCTTTTCCATTCCGGTTCCAACAATTGGTGCTTCCGGTTTTAACAGAGGCACAGATTGACGCTGCATATTTGAACCCATCAATGCTCTGTTAGCATCATCATGTTCCAGGAATGGAATTAATGCTGCCGCAGCACTAACTATCTGTGCCGGAGCAACATCCAGATATTGCACTTCTTCAGGCCGCACTATCGGGAATTCACTTTTTAATCTTGATTTTACTCTTTCTTCAACAAATTTTCCGGATTCTGTGATCAACTCATTAGCCTGAGCTACAGTATAGATATCTTCATGTTCAGCAGTTAAATATTCAACTTCATCTGTAGCTTTTCCTTTAACAACTTTTCTGTAAGGGGTTTCCAAGAATCCATATTTATTAACCCTTGCATATATTGTAAGAGATGAAATCAAACCGATATTAGGACCCTCAGGAGTCTCAATAGGACAAAGTCTGCCGTAGTGTGTATAATGTACGTCACGAACTTCAAAACCGGCTCGCTCTCTGGTTAATCCACCAGGGCCTAAAGCAGACATTCTTCTTTTGTGTGTCATTTCAGCCAGCGGATTGGTTTGATCCATAAACTGCGATAATTGATTAGTACCGAAGAATGCATTAATAACACTGGTTATCGTTCTTGCGTTTACTAAATCCTGTGGTGTAAAGTTTTCTGTGTCACGCATGTTCATTCGCTCTTTTATAGTTCTGGCCATACGAGCCATGCCTACATTAAACTGCTGACCTAATTGTTCACCAACAGTTCTAACTCTTCTATTACCAAGGTGGTCAATATCGTCAACATCCACTTCACCATTTTTAAGATCGATGATATATTTCATTATTGCAATTATATCTTCAATAGTAAGAACGGTTGTTGTTTCAGGAATGTCAAGCTCTAATTTCTGATTCATTCTGTGGCGACCAACATCTCCAAGATCGTAACGCTTATCATTAAAGAAAAGTTTTTCAATTAATGATTCGGCAGTTAAAAGGTCCGGAGCTTCACCTGATCTTAATTGACGATAAATTGCATACAAAGCTTCTTCACGGGTGTGAGAAGTATCTTTACGCAAAGTGTTAACAATTAAATTTTGTTCATTGGCAGATTCGGATTTAATAAACTTAAGAACATCAACTTCAGCATCATTTATTCTTTCAAGATCTTCCTCGGTTAAGATTGAATCACGGGTAAGGAAAATTTCACCAGTTGACATATCAAAAATATCACTTGCAATCATACGTCCAAGATAATTTTCGAGTTTCCCTTTTTTAACTGAAACATTTTCTATTAAATCAAAAAGTTTTAATATCTCTTCATCTGATTGAAAATTTAAAGCTCTTAATAATGTAGTTGCAGGAAATTTCTTTCTTCTATCAATATAAACGTACATTACATAATTAATATCTGTTGCAAATTCTACCCAGGAACCTCTTAAAGGTATTATTCTTGCAGAGTAAATAGGGGTGCCGTTTGGATGAATGGTTTGTGCAAATGCAACACCAGGTGAACGATGCAACTGAGATACAACAACTCTTTCAGCACCATTAATTACAAAGGTACCTTTCTCAGTCATAAATGGAAGATTACCAAGGTATGCTTCTTGCTCAACTGTATTAATAAATTCTTCGGTTTCAGGATCTTTTGTAGATAGCCTTAATTTAGCTTTTAGTGGAGCTGCAAAAGTGAGTCCTCTTTCCAGACATTCTTCCACTGAAAATCTTGGTTTCTCAACATAATATTCAAGGAAGTCCAATCTATAATTTTCCTTGTTATCAAATATTGGGAAGTTGGATGTAAAAACAGCTTGCAACCCCTGATTTTCTCTTTTTGATGGAGGTATATTAAGCTGAACAAATTCTTCAAATGTTTCAGTCTGAATACCTAAAAGATCCGGAATATCAATTACTGATGTAATGTGACCAAATGAAATACGGTTATTATCCAATTGAAAACCTCCTAAATATAATCAAATGCTTATTAATGAGCATCTAAACAACGTTCTCTATATAAAACAAAGCGATAAGACGGATTTATCCGCCTTATCACTAAAAAAATTGCATTAAAAAAATATAATTTTATTTTAATGTAACGGTTGCGCCGGCTTCTTCAAGCTCTTTCTTAACCTTTTCAGCTTCTTCTTTAGATACTTGTTCTTTTACCGTTTTCGGAGCACCATCAACAAGATCTTTAGCTTCCTTTAAGCCTAAACCGGTGTGAACCCTCACAACCTTAATTACATTAATCTTTTTGTCACCAGCAGATTGCAGAATAACATCAAACTCTGTTTGTTCTTCTACAGGAGCTGCATTGGCACCACCAGCAGCAGGACCAGCCATAACAACCGGTGCAGCAGCAGTAACTCCAAATTCTTCTTCAAGAGCTTTTTTTAATTCTGAAGCTTCCAATAGTGACATACCTTTAATAAGTTCAAGTGCTTGAGCAACTTTTTCAGACATTTTTATTTCTCCTAATTATTTTTTCTAAATTAATTATGCAGCCTTTTTCTTTGATACTTCATCAATAACACTGACGAGATCTCTGATGACGGCTGAAATAGATCCTACAATACCTGATGCAGGCGAATTCAAACTGCCAATAATGCCAGCAATCAATTCATCCTTTGATGGCAGTGATGCTAACTGATTTAATTTACTGCCGTCATAGTATTGAGTTTCAATGTAACATGCTTTTAACGCAAACTTCTGAGAAGTGTCGTTAAATTTCTTTATTATCTTTGCGGGTGCAACCGGATTTGTAGAAGCAAAAGCAAATCCTGTCATACCTTCGAGATGTTCTGCCAGCTTTTCAAACTTTCCTGACTCAGCCAGTGCGCGTTTAAATAAAGTATTCTTAAATACTTTATACTTAACTCCGTCTTTCCTAAACTGATTTCTCAATTCAGTAATATCAGCAACACTAATGTTTGAGTAATCAGTTAGAAAAACTGCTGTTGAGTTTTGGATTAGTTCTTTCGCTTCAGCAATTATTTCTGCTTTTTCGTTCTTATTCATTTTTCTCCCGTATCATATTTTAATATTTCGGGTCGGTTAGAAGCTATATTTTTATGAGTGCGTAAAATCTTATTAAACAATACTTAATTCATCTTTAGAAATTTTTAATCCAGGACCCATTGTGCTGGATAAAAATAAACTTTTCACATACTGCCCTTTAGCAGTTGATGGTTTCATCTTAATAATTGTATTAAGAAAAGCTCTTGTGTTATCCACTAATTTATCTGTATCAAAATTCAATTTGCCTAAAGAAGTATGTACTATACCTGCTTTTTCAACACGGAACTCTATTTTGCCACCTTTAACTTCTTTAACTGCTTTGGCAACATCCATAGTAACTGTTCCGCTTTTAGGATTAGGCATTAAGCCTTTCGGTCCTAAAACCTTACCAAGTTTTCCTAATTCAGCCATGGAATCCGGAGTTGCAATAACAACATCAACATCAGCCCATCCGCCTTTAATTTTTTCAAGATAATCTTCAAATCCAGCATGATCAGCACCTGCATCCAAAGCCTCCTGGATTTTAGTACCTTTTGCTATAACCAACACTCTTACTGTTTTACCGGTTCCGTGTGGTAAAGATACTGTTCCTCGCACCATCTGATCAGCGTGTCGGGGGTCAACGCCAAGTCTTATTGCACAGTCAAGCGATTCAACAAATTTAACCTTTGATTGATCTTTCAAAATTGAAATAGCTTCAGCTAATGTGTATTCTTTTTCTGTATTTACAGATTTTTTAATTTCTTTATTTCTTTTAGTTTTTTGCATCTTAATTCACCAAAAAATTTAATTCAATGGGATAAATAAATTTATTCGTCAACAGTAATACCCATACTTCTTGCTGTTCCTGCAATCATACTCATAGCATGATCAATATCGAAAGCATTCAGATCAGGCATCTTTACTTCAGCTATTTCTTTAACTTGTTTTTTCGAAACTTTTCCAACTTTTGTTCTGTGAGATTCAGGTGAACCTTTTTCAAGTTTAGCTGCTCTCTTGAGTAAAACAGAAGCTGGTGGAGTTTTTGTTATAAATGTAAAAGATTTATCAGTATAAACTGTAATAATAACTGGTATTATAAGCCCGTCTTTATCCTGCGTTCTGGCATTAAATTGTTTACAGAACTCCATAATATTAACACCCTTTTGGCCAAGTGCCGGACCAACAGGTGGTGATGGATTAGCTTTTCCAGCAGGAATTTGTAATTTTATATAAGAATCTATTTTTTTTGCCATTATTTTTACCTGGTATAATAAATAATCGTTATTTCTCTAATTCAGCTTGTACAAAATCGATTTCAAGCGGAGTTTTTCTTCCAAAGATTGAAACCATTACTTTAATTTTCATTTTTTCTTCGTTTACTTCTTCAATAGTACCTGAAAAATTATTAAACGGTCCATCAATTATCTTTACAATATCACCATTTCTAAAAATTGTTTCCATTCTTTCAGTTGAACTATCCTGAGTAATTCTTCCTACAATTCGTCTTACCTCTTCAGGTTGCAAAGGATTTGGATTGCTTCCGGAACCTAAAAATCCCATTACAGATTGTGTTGACAGAATAAAATCTTTAACCTGATTATCAAGCACAGCATTAATCAAGATATAGCCAGGAAAAAAATTTTTTGTCTTACTTCTCTTTTTCCCGTCTTTTACCTCAAAAACTTTTTCCATTGGTACTAAAACTTCAAGAATTTTTTCTTTCAACTGTTCATTCTCACTTATACCATTATCTAAGAGAGTTTTCACTTTGTTTTCGTGACCAGAAAAAGTTCTGACTACATACCATCTAGTTTCCATTGAATCTAAACCTAAAATATACCTTTAAATACTTGGTTAATTATTATATCGATCACATAAGTAAAAAGAGCCAGTACAATACAAACAACAATCACGATTTTGGTAGATTCCAAAAGTTCGGCTTTTGTAGGCCAGGTAACTTTTCTCATCTCCTTAATAACATCCTGGAAAAAGTTTATAATTTTCTCTTTCATAAAAAACCTTTCAAAATCTGCACGTCAGGAGGGACTCGAACCCCCAACCTGCGGTTTTGGAGACCGCTGCTCTAGCCAATTGAGCTACTGACGTATTCATTATTTTGTTTCTTTAAAAATAACATGTTTCCTGGCTACCGGATCGTACTTTTTATATTCAACCCGTGCCGGATGTGTACGTTTGTTTTTTGTAGTAGAATATCTGTAGCCAGTTCCTGCAGTGCTTTCTAAAATGATAATTTGTCTTATGTTACTTTTAGCCATTTTATTCCTCTAAACTATTCAAACTAAAAATTAGCTGATATCAGCTATATATAATGCTTTCAGTGTACTCTAGAGCTGACGACCGGGATTGAACCGGTGACCTCATCCTTACCAAGGATGTGCTCTACCAACTGAGCTACGTCAGCAAAGAATGCTAAACCAAAATTTTTAATTACTTTCTATGATTAACCAAAATCAACTGAGCGGGAGACGGGACTCGAACCCGCGACCAACAGCTTGGAAGGCTGTGACTCTAGCCAACTGAGTTACTCCCGCAAATTATTATCACATCAAAAAGTACCTTGTTTAACACAATTCTTTTGCAGTGGGCGGCGAGGGATTCGAACCCCCAAAGGCGCTTGCCAACGGATTTACAGTCCGCCCCGGCTCTCCAACTCCGGCGTCCGCCCAAACACAATAATGCAAATTAAAA
>JAKIZM010000034.1 GCA_022708025.1 Bacteroidota bacterium
AGGTCGATATTATAGACCTTTAATGGTATCAATTCCACTATGGTTCGATTAAAACTAGAACAATCTCTAAAAAACGTAAATGCTCGTGTAAAGTCTCAATTCCACTATGGTTCGATTAAAACCAGAGAAGATTCCGCAATGATGATTACTTTGCAAACGGGTCTCAATTCCACTATGGTTCGATTAAAACAAATGAAAGGGACAAAATGTCTAAATCTCAAGCGGTCTCAATTCCACTATGGTTCGATTAAAACAAAAGAAAACTACAAAAAACGAGGCAAGGAAAATGGTCTCAATTCCACTATGGTTCGATTAAAACCCTATCGGATTTGAAGATAATCTTTCCAATGTAGGTCTCAATTCCACTATGGTTCGATTAAAACTCCAAAAACTTATTGAATTCCGATACCGAAACTTCAGTCTCAATTCCACTATGGTTCGATTAAAACAAAGTCGTTCGTGATGAATGGCTTTACGTTTTCATCGTCTCAATTCCACTATGGTTCGATTAAAACCACCTACGAAAAACAGAAATTGGACGAACCAGTATCGTGTCTCAATTCCACTATGGTTCGATTAAAACGGTATAGAGTAAAAGCTATGGATGATAGCAGTAATGGTCTCAATTCCACTATGGTTCGATTAAAACAAATAAAACACTCACCTACGAAACATCGTCGGGTGAGGTCTCAATTCCACTATGGTTCGATTAAAACCCTACGAAACATCGTCGGGTGAGACAAAACCATTTACGTCTCAATTCCACTATGGTTCGATTAAAACCAAAGCAATGATGCAGAGGCTTCAAATGAAACTCGAGGGGTCTCAATTCCACTATGGTTCGATTAAAACTAAGTCGTTTGTACTGAACGGCTTTACGTTTGCCTCAGTCTCAATTCCACTATGGTTCGATTAAAACGCAGGTAGCTCGTGGGATTTACTTTGGCAATCCTGACAGTCTCAATTCCACTATGGTTCGATTAAAACATTCCAAAGCAGCAGAACTGTTTTTTACCTGCGAAAGTCTCAATTCCACTATGGTTCGATTAAAACCTAAGAAACAGCTTGAAAATATTTTCAAGCTGTTAGTCTCAATTCCACTATGGTTCGATTAAAACTGAAATCTGCGAAATGAAAGGAACAAATAGCTATGGTCTCAATTCCACTATGGTTCGATTAAAACTATTGTAAAACTAACGATTTATATCCACCACATGTAGTCTCAATTCCACTATGGTTCGATTAAAACGAATGGAAATGCTTCGGGGGAAAATAGAAGAATCTCTGTCTCAATTCCACTATGGTTCGATTAAAACTTGGGTTAAAGGTCGATATTATAGACCTTTAATGGTCTCAATTCCACTATGGTTCGATTAAAACTAGAACAATCTCTAAAAAACGTAAATGCTCGTGTAAAGTCTCAATTCCACTATGGTTCGATTAAAACGGATCATCTGTAGCAAGATGGGAAAATTTATATGGGTCTCAATTCCACTATGGTTCGATTAAAACCTCAAGCGAGGCTTCTAAAAGAAACCTCAACAAAAAGTCTCAATTCCACTATGGTTCGATTAAAACCAATCTCATTCGACTTTATCCTCAATGAGGAACAGAGTCTCAATTCCACTATGGTTCGATTAAAACAATTCTAATATGAAAAGAAAGTTGTTGGTAATATCCAAGTCTCAATTCCACTATGGTTCGATTAAAACCGTTCTGTAATGTTTATATAAAAGAAACAAGCATTGGTCTCAATTCCACTATGGTTCGATTAAAACACTTCGTAACAAGTTAGGAGTAATTTTGCAAAAAGTGTCTCAATTCCACTATGGTTCGATTAAAACCGGAAATAACCTTATCTGGAAAGGTTTATAACATTGGTCTCAATTCCACTATGGTTCGATTAAAACTAAAGAGGGATATGGAATTACTTCGTAACAAGTTAGTCTCAATTCCACTATGGTTCGATTAAAACTACTTCTTAAGAAGTATATACAAAATAAATTTTTGGTCTCAATTCCACTATGGTTCGATTAAAACTAATTGTAACGGGTTTAATCCTGTTACAAATAATTATGTCTCAATTCCACTATGGTTCGATTAAAACAAATATGTCAAAACTCGATTGGAAGAACCAATCGGGTTGTCTCAATTCCACTATGGTTCGATTAAAACTGTTGACGAACACGAACTACCGTTTTAATAGTCTTCAGTCTCAATTCCACTATGGTTCGATTAAAACGTTGGAACTTCCTATCACTCTGGGGTGGTGCAATAGAGTCTCAATTCCACTATGGTTCGATTAAAACTGTATCCCTGCAGATAACAAGATAATCTTTTCCCTCGTCTCAATTCCACTATGGTTCGATTAAAACCCTCAATTTTCAGCATTAAATTATGTGTTTTTATGCAAAAATCAAACATTTAAAACATCTTTTTTTTCTTGAACCTATTTTTTCGTAAAAACCCCGGGAGGTTCAAGTTGCGTTTTCAGCTCGTTTTTCAAACATTTGCTATTTTTCAGTACTGGTGTTTATTTTTTTACACATAGGTTCAAGTTTATTGTTTTGATTTTAGCTTGTTTTATGGCTTTTTAAATTTATCATTTTAAGGCTTTTAGAACATAGTTTACATAATAATTTTTATTTTTAAGCTTTTAAAAAGTCAAATTTTATGCAGTTTAGTACTTATTTATTTATGCATTGCTTACTGAAGTAACAGTTGGTTTGGTAATTTTATTAGTGCAGTACTCTTTTAGCTTCATAAATTTATTTTTAAAGTTCTTATCGCCCAGCTTAATATATTTTTCAATAAGTTCTTCTGCTTTTTCCTGCAGGTTTTTTAATAAATATATGATAGCTAAAGTATAGGCTGCATAGGCAGGTAATAGTTTTTTACTTTTGTAAAGAGGTTCCAAAAGGTTAAGAGCAGCATCATATTTGTTTTCGATAATGTTTTGCAATGCAATCTTTTCGAGTACAAATATCTTGTTTTGATTTTCTATTTCTTTGGGAAAGCTGATCTCTAAAGCTTTTTGAAAGTAGTCTTTTGCTGTATCGGAGTGTTTATTTTTATCTGCGTTTATAAAAGTAAATAAATTTATCAAAGCTTTTATATATGCTTTATAAACACCGGGCATAAAATTATTAACTGCTACTTTATCAATTAAAAATATCTCAGTTTTGTTTCTGTTATAATCCTGCTCTATACATTTATCAATAAAGTATTCTGCTTTTTCTAAAAGACTTATCTTCTGTTCAACTGCTTCTTTATTTTTGTTAACTGGGCTTTGGTTATACAAAAGGTTCAGAATATTAAAATCGGCTTTGCTTAACTGTAAATAATTTTGTGCAAGATGATAAAGTGATTTTATATAATACTTTCGATATTTTTTTATATCAAATTCATTATCAATCAGATTTTCAAAAGCATAAACGGCTTGTTCAAAGGATTCAATTCCTGAAAGAATATATTTTCGTGCTTCTTCAATCTTTTTAACTCTGTTGTTTTCATCATCATTTTTGAAGAGCAAGTTGTTAGCTAAAAACTCGGTTAGTATAAATCCTTTTCTATAATAATCTGTAACTCTTGATCCTTCCAGCTCCAAAGATTTATCTAGATATTTAATCGCTTCCAATGATTCTGTAAAAACATTTCCGTCTCTTCTTCCGCCCGGTGTATTTAGTTCGGTAACAGATTGGTAAAAACTGTATGCAATGTTAGAATAAAACGAAGCATTTTCAGGCTCAAGTTCTATACACCTGTTGCGGAGTTTAATTGTAAGTTTTCTAAGCTTTCTTTTTTCGGCAATAAATTTTTCTTTTTGATTTTTATCGGGAAATTTTCTTTTAAGGTTTTCAGTACATTCGGCTAATTTTGCAGCAGCAAATGAAAACTTTGAAATCAGTTCCGCATTGTTCCATATTTTACTTTTTTCAATAGGGTTAAATTCCAAAAATTTCTGATAGATTGCATCCCATTTGTTAGTTTTTTCAAGGTCTTCAATCAGCGCATAAAGTTTGTAGTTTTCAATTATTTCAAAAAATTTAGCATCATCAACCACAGAACAAAACGGAAGGTCCAAAATACTTTTTACTTTAAAATATTTTTTTAATGCATATTTAATTTGATAGGAAGTATAACTAAGCGGTACTTCGGACACGCATTTAACTTTAAGATAGTCTTTAGTAAGCTGTGATGATTTAACTTTTAACTGAATTGCATTTTTATCTTTCTGATTGGATTTAACAAAGTAAGCAATAGCAGATGTAATATTTATAACTTCGGTAACACTATCGGGAATGAAGTTTTTTATTTTCTGAAAATATTCTTTGCTCCAAAAAAAGTTTTCTTCTGTATTTAATGATTCTTTAGAAGTAGAAATTATAAAAAGCATATTCTCCTCACCTTCAATTAAAAGAATTGTGTAATTTCATTTTTTTCGGTTCCGATAATTTTTTTACCAATGTGTTTTTGCTCTTCTGCATAATAAAATATAATTGAGTCCTTTTCCTTATTTATGATAGCAGATAACTTTTCTTTTAACGACTGATATTGTTTTGCGGTTAAATATCCTTCGAAGGCTGAATTTTGAACCCAGTTCATATACTTCCTAAAAGTTTTTAATACTTTAGGCAATTTTTTAGGATTTGTTATGTCATATACTGCTATATAAAACACTTTGTTAATAGGCTCTATAAGGTTCATAAGATTTATATTTTCCGTTTAAATAATTAATTAGGTTATAACATTCCATTCTTATCAGTGATCTGAAGGAAAGTTTACGATTAATTCTTTTGTGCAGTATTACAGTACTAAGTCTTTTTTCAAACTCTTCCACGAATTTTTTTCTTGCTTCATCTTTAAGGTATAAACCTCTGGCAGTTTGTTTAAAATCATCCGGTTGAATGATGTTCAGATTTATCACTCGAAATATTACTTTATCAACAATTACAGGTTTAAATATCTCGGATAAATCATAAACTAAAGGATGTTTGTTATCCCCTGTTTCGTGAATAAATCCGATAAACGGGTTAAGTCTGGTTCTATAAATTTCGGAAAAGCAGACAGCATAAAGCAAAGAGTTACCAAATGAAATCAAAGAGTTAATTGTGCCTGCAGGGGGATTTTTAATTCTTTTATAAAAGTCATTTTGTTGTTTTAAAATTTTCTGCCAGCTTTCGTAATAAGTGTTTCTAATTTGTCCTTCAAATCCCATAATTTCCTGAACAGAGCTTACGAATCTTATTTGCTCAAGATTTGATGAGATTAAATTTATTTGCTCGTCAAGATCAATACCGGTATAAGTATAAGCTTTTAGTATTCCAAGTATATTTTTAAGTGAAGATTCGATAATTGCCTTTGCGATATATAATCTTTTAAATTGATTAAGATAAGCGCTGTATTGCAGAAGCTGCATATCTCCGGAGCCACTTTTATTTTCAGGGATAAAACTACCTACATAGCTGCCATAATAATTAAATATATGAAGCGGAATACCATAGTTATTCAAACATTTAAATAATTGTGTATTAAATCTTATCTCACCAAAAGCATAAATTGACTCGACAGACTCTGCAGGAATGTGTTTTGTTTTTCCGTCGGTTAAAGATTTCGACACAGGTAAAAGAACATACTCTTCTTCGCTTTCGTAAATATCAATTTTATTCAGTGCTTCAGAATCAATTTCGGTTTGAAGCATTAAGGAATTATCTTTTCTTGATAGCACTGTATTAGAAAATATGTAAATGTTATTTTTCATATTAAAACTTATTGTTAACAAATAATCGGTTATATTTTCACAGCAGGAGGAAGGGCATTTCTCCCCCCAATCGCCCTTCACTGCTATGAGCCCCTTAAATAGAATTATTATTTTTTACAGCAACTTTTCTTTTAACAAAGAATTTAACCCATAAAAAACCAAAGATTAAAATTGTAAGTCCAAGCCAAATACCGTGAACAGTTTTTGTAAAGAACAGTAAGCTTGTTATAATAAACAACAAGATATAACTAATAGTTTTTGGCAGTCTCTTAAAGAATATATTGTGAAAAACTGTAATTAGACCTAAAGCCAATAAAAAAGTACCGATAACTAAAAACATAACTTCCTTCTTTCTTTTAATATTTATTTTTTAACCAATATTTTTTTTCCCGCTCATCCATGGATGTAATGAAAATCTTTAACCACTTCATAATTTTCATATTCCACAAAATGCTGAAATCCAGTTACATCAAAGAAGAACCTTTTTATCTTAAAATCTTTTGTTATTACTGTTATACGATGAATAGCATTATTCGGAAATAATACAGTTATACCTTCACCAGCTTCAAATTCATTATCATTCAATGCACTTTCAATAAACGCAAACTCAGCTAAAATTCCCGAAGTAAAAGAATTAACGCCAACAATTTCAACAGCATCATAAATGCTGCTTCCATCGCCGCCCCGATAACTTATAACTTCTGTTTTAGGATCTCTCATTGTTTTACCTTTATTAAATTTACAAATGAAAAATAAAGTGAGATAGAGGGTGAAAAAACAAAAACAATGTTGCGGAAATGTTGTGTTAGATAGGTGTAGCACAGATTAGCATTCTGTGCAATTTGATTTATCGTAGCACAGATTAGTAATCTGTGCTACGGTTATTGTTTTTATTTTGCACAGAATGCTATTCTGTGCTACTCGTATGATAATCTGATTTTGTCTTTGTCGGTTCTTATGAAATATCTTGTGTTGCCGTACTCTCTTTCGCTACTTATCAAAAATTGGTTTGCAGTAACTTCATCATCAAAAAGCGGCATTAAACATTTGTTAATTTTGGAACGTTTTGAGCGGATTGCTTCTTGTCCAAAACCTTTTTTCCACCAAGCTTTCTTCTTCTTTTCATCAAAATAATAGTAGGGATATCTTTCGCGCATAAAACTATAAACAATATTTGCAAAATTTATATCTGCTAAATACCCTATAAAATGCTTTTCTTTTCCTTCTTGCTTCATCTCCAACAATTTAAAATAAATGGCAAATTCTTGTGGCTCAAGCTGAACAGAATTCAATCCAAATTTTACTTCTTTTGTATCTGCTTTCAGAATAATTTTAGTTTTATCGGTTAGAGCTTTTAACTGCTTCTGAGTTCGATCAACAAAATCATAATAGCTTTTAAGATTATTTATTTCATCACCTAAAACTGATCTTAATCGAATATAAGGGATTTCAGAAAGCTCAAGCTGTTTGGCTTCATTTTTATTTTGTGGGTAAAATCCTTTAAACTCATTTTCTTCACTGGTAAGAACATGAAGTAATTTATCGTTCTCACGTCCGAATAAAGTTAATGCAAATGCAAGATGGACGCTCATTGTTTTTCTGCCTCCTGAAATTGAGCAGAAAAGAGTGGTATTGTTTCGTGAAGAAATATTTTTAATATACTCACAGGTCTTATTCGGAAAAAGAATATTGTGCTTATCTGTCCTTACATCTGAAAGCTCAATTGATTCTTCTTTAGCAGTAATAATGTGAGTATCGTTGTTTTCGAATGTAGGCATTTTGAGTTTGTATTTATCACAAAGTTTTTTGAGTTCTTTTTTCAAAGGTGACTTTGGAGTGTGCGGCGCTTTATCAATACCCAGGATTACATCTTTCCCCCGTTTAGTAGTCAGGATGTAAATCTCATCAATTGGCGTTTTTTCCTTTACAGCCAGACAGAAAAATGTTTCGGTTACAATTTGCGGAGTGAGTCCCGAGACACAGATGAGGATGTTTTTAGTTTTCATAATTTTATGTTGTCCCCCTTTGCTATATTTATAACTTTTAAAGAAAGTTCTTCAGCCCTCTTTATAAAAGCTTCAGAAGATTTATGAGCAGAGACAAAAATACCATTACCAAAAGTCCCACTTGCAATACTTCTAATTGTTTCCAACTGAAAGAGGTCAAACTGATTATCTGTCCTTCCGGATTTACAGGAAATCAAAAACAGTTTTTCATCTTTTAATGCAATTACATCAACTTCATTTTGCACCTGGTTATCAGAAAGTATTTTTACACCTGATATTAGTTCAGCATTTTCCAATTTTCTTAACTTAAAATAAACATAATATTCAAGCCAATCCCCGCTTTTAAAATCTGATTCTTTAACAGTAAAACTAGTTCGTTCATTATTTCCAAATTCTAGACGATAAGAACCAAATTGTTTATGAAAGATAAAATTTCTATCAGGGCTTTTAACTGAAAACTTTGGATTTGATTGAGCAAGTTTTTTCTTTATCTCTTCATTAAACTTCAAAAATGATTTCATTAGAAGATTTGATTCGATGAATTCAAATAAAGGATAATATTTTTCTATCTCTGCAAGCTCTTTTTGCTCAGTAATTTCATATCCGTAAGAGAGCAAATACTCTTTAATTGTAAGTGAAACTGAAAATTCCTCAACAATTTCTTTTGGAAGTAAATGTAAAATTTGCCTGTCCATTGTATCACAATAGAAAGCTGGTATCCCATTCTGTTTAGAAAACTCAAAAGCCGCAATAGACATAACTTTTGTTCCGCCTGTTAAATTAATTGAGATTGATTCCCTGTTTTCTTTCCTGATAATTCCAGTCAATGCCGTTTTAACTGAATCAGGATTGTAGGGTTTAATATTTTCATTTTCGATTTCAACTAAAATGTTTTTTGATTCAAACAATTGTTTAAGATTATTACCGCATCTCTTTTCATCTTCTGTTGTTAATAGATATACTTTCTCCGGTCTATACATAAACACCGGAATAACATTCGGCATTGGCTGACGGGATACCAGACAAATTTGTATCATTTAATCTCCGGAAATGTTATTACATCAGTTGATTTTATAATCTCTTCAGTAAATAAATTTATTAATTCTAATGCTGCAATAAATTCATTTTCAGTTAATGCTTTCATTCCGTGAGCAAGAATTGAATTATTTCTAAGGTGCAGGACTTTTTTAATCTTTTCAAAATTATTATAAAACTTGGTCCCTGCCGGATTCTCTTTTTTGTTTAACAAATCAAATGCTGCGTAAAGCGGGAGTTTGATTTTCCCGTCTTTAAAATCGAAATATTTTTGTTTTATTTCTTCGGTTAACTCCAAAGGAATGTTTTCAATTTTAACATCTGAAGTGCTGCAATTAAATTCTTTTTCAAATTCAATTTGTCCTATCATTTCAAGAGATCTGTACAGTCTAGCAACAGCATCGTCATATTTACCTTCTTTTGCGCGTCTGCCGGCATTTTCAATTAAATCAAGAATTTTTTCAAAAGAGAGATTTTTTTCTTTTAGCTTAGCCAAAGCTGGCATATAGTCTTTTTCAAATTTGCCTTTAAGATTAAATACCCTTAGTTCTTCTGATGAAATAGATCTTAAAATTTCGAAGGCACCTGAGAAATTAAATTTATCCCAAGCATCAAACATTTTTGAAAGTTTTGTCAGCAACACAGCTTTCTCTTGAAAATCTGGATGAAATTCGTGATTAGTTAAAAGCTCTATAGAATTTATGTAGCGGAAGTTATTGAAAAGTTCTATAGCTTTTTCAAATATATTTTTTGAATAAAATTTATTCGGAGAAAGTGTGTTTCTTCTTTCAGTACCGGATTTTACTCTTCCTCCTTCACCGCGTTCACCATAAACATAAGAGAGAGACCCAACCTTGTTTTCTATTGCAGCACTAACTAAAGCTGCTGACATTGCTTTCGTTCCGCTGGTATAATCAACACTGATTTTGTTAAGTGAATATCCTTGCTTTAATAATTGATTAATTATTTCAGAAAAATTAAAATGTAAAAACTCAAGATCATTAACTTCTTCAATTAACATTTCAACAAGTTCTAAATCAATTTCTTCTTCAGCAATTAAATTCTTTATATGAGGTAAAGTAGTTTCAAAGCTTTTTACTGATCCGATAAGAATGAGAATATTCGGATTAGAATCTTTGATGGAAAAAAACAATCCGTGTGCAATATCCGCTCCATTAGCACCGGTGCCGACGGTCATAATTAAAACTTTTTTTGATTTGTTTTCAGACATATTTATATCCGTTTAATAATTGTAGCACAGTAGCACAGATTAGTAATCTGTGCTACGGATTTTAAACCAACTAAATAACATCATAACCTTTACGACAGTAAGTATATTCCCACTCACTCAGATTTTCAACCAGACCCGCTTTAACGGGATTTAACAAAACATACCTAATCACAAAATACAATTCCTTATTATCACGAACCCATCGATCGAAACTTTCATCCTGCCAGAACTTTCCTTTTCTATTCAGAATTTTGTTGCATTCACGAGCCGCTTTTCTCTTTATTGACTGCAGTATCTTAGAAATACCTTTATTGTTTTCCAACAGTTCAAATACTAAATGAAAATGATTAGGCATAATGCAGTAACAGATCAGTTTATAGTCTTTACCATCGGGATAATGCAAACAGTTTTTAACAATCTCAGCGCACGGTTTAATGTTTAAATAATTTTCTCCAAATTCACCTGAATCAATTAACGCATCATATTTTTTGAAAAGCCTTTTGTCTTTTTCATTAACATTTTCACGATTCATTTTTTTTAACAGTTCGAGTTTTTCAAGAGGTATTGAGTTTACCAGCCGTGCTGTAATAAAATAAATACCGTCATTAAAATATAGGTGCGGTAAATTTCTACGATGAAAATGTGTATTCATAATAATTATGTAGCACAGATTAGTAATCTGTGCTATTTTATTAAATACTTTTTGTTGAGGCACAGATTGCTAATCTGTGCTACCTAAATTAAATTTTAATGTAAACGGCATACCGAATTGTGCTAAAACTATTCTACTTTCCCTTTATAATCTGCTTTTATTAAATTCTTTTTTTCAACCAGTAACTGAACATATACTTTCGAGCCATTTTTTAATCCAAATCCTTCTAAACGAACACCTGAAAGAATAGTCTCTTTTCCAGTGTAATCTCCTTCAATAATTTTTACTCTAGGAGGTTTTGATTTATCGTTAATTATCTCAGCAATAATAAAATCTTTATTGGGAATTGGTGTGGAAGTACTGGTTTTTGGTTGAAAAGATATTGACTCGTTCTTTTTTATTTTTGTTTTATAAAGTTCAAAATTTAAAAGATCCCCGTCATTTGATAAAGCTATCCAGCCAATAGGCAATTTTGTTGCTTCAACAATAGTTCTAGTTGTTGGGAATCTACCTTCGACAAGTTTTTTAGTTTGCGGGTTCTTACCAAGCTCAAGTAAAGAACGATATTGCTTAAATGCTTCCTTATTAGATTTATATAATACCAATCCTATTGAGTTATCAAAATATGTTTTACCACTTCCAAGCCGAAGCACACAAAACTCATTTCTATTTTGTTCAATAATGGTTTTTAACTCGTTATAAAACTCAATAATGTTCGAGTAATCAGTTTTATTTCCCTTATCATTCTTTATCTCAATGTTATGAAAAGAATTGAATGATTCTAATTCATAAATAATCGAAGCCAGTGAAAATTCATTTAATACTTTAAATATATTTTTAATATCAAGCGAATTAAATACAGTTAATTCAGGCTGAATAAAACTTTTTTCAAGTTTCAATGTAAAAGTATTGATAATATTCGGATTCAAAGTCTCGCTTGGCAAGGGAGATACTTCAAAATTATCTCTTAGTTTGATTCTCTGGAGTTTTAATACAGAAATATTTTCCATTTTAAAAGGTTCTGAATCAGTGACCTGAATAAATCTAGAGTCTAAACCGCTTTTATTTTCTTTATCTATTTTACCAAAAAGTTTTTGCTCATCATAGATATTGTTAAGTTCCTTATCAATATTTTTCCGGGAACGTAGATTCTTTAATCCCTTATCTATACTTTTTATTTTGTCCTTAGTTATTTGACTGTTTTTTTTCTCTTGATCTAGTTTTTCAATTTTATTAAAAATTTCTTGTACTTTACTAATCAGAGAATTAATAACTTTTTTTCCAGAATCAGAATTCATCAGCCAATTATAAATAATAGCAGTTCTCAAAGCTCCCTTAATTGTGCTGCCAGGTATATATGGTCTGCCCGAAGTATTAATAAAACGCTTGATTTTTTGATGCTTTAAATCTTGATCAACCGGAACTTTAAATTTTATAAAATCATTCACAGTATCGAAGTTTTTTTCAAGAAACGATTTAAGATCAAAGGTAGATTGAGTTTTACTTTTATCAATTTTATTACGAATAGACTTCACATATTCATCTAGCAAACCTTGTTTTGAAAATAAAGCTTTCTCAAATTTTTGCTCATCAAGATAAATAATTTGATTTTCCTCTTGAACAAAATCAGAATACGGCGAAAGATCATTGGCTTGATTTTGGGCAATAAAAATAGGTGTAAGTGTTTTAAACTTGATTATTTCTGATAAGTATTTTTCACTCTTCATTTTTGCGACCCATAGATATTAAATATGCTTTACCATTACGATAAACTTTATGTTTATAATGATTGACAGAAGGCGATACATCCACAACTCTACCAGTAATATTAGAATTTATTATACTGCCTTCAGTAATCATTCTGACTTGTTTACGGTGGCTTTCCGGTTGTCCTTCAACTCCAATTGAACCACCTCCTCTTTTAATTAAATCATACTGGATGATATTATCAAATTCTGATTGTGAAGAAGGATTAGCCAAAGAAAGTATCATCGAATAATTTGTTTGATTGCCAGCAATTCCTTCTATTTCCTTTATGATTACTTCTTCAATAAATCCTTTACCACTTCCCCTATCACCACCGATACCTTCATCAGCTAAAACTCTTAAACAAGTTATAAATTTCTTCTTCTCCGATTCGTTTAGTGATTCATTTAATAGAAAATAAAAGTGAGGTTTATAACAAATTTTACTGTCTTCATCGTAGAACGGAATAAGTTGAATTTCAGTTTGAAAATAGAAAGCATCCTCTCTATTTTCCTTATGCACAGCTGTTTTCGGAAAGATCTGTTCTTTAATGAAAGGAGATTTTATCTGTTTTGAAATTTGCAATTCGTCTTTTAATAGAGCATATTCATCAGCAAAAATGTGTAGCTCACTTAAATCAAACTTTGAAGAAAGTGATGTGGAATCAAAACCTTCAGAAATTTTATTAAATGCATTTAACGAAATAAATTTTATTTTCTTCTCTTTTTTACCAAGCACTACTGATTGCTCAAAATAAATCTTTGGCTTCGGAAGGAAATAAATAAAACTACCAGATTTTATATTTTCAAGTAAGGGAAATGCAGAAGATATTGTAATTTGATTTTCATCCACAAGTCGTACAAACTCCTCGCCTTCTTTATAAACCATCTCATAGATGTTAGCAATAGCAGAGAAGAGAGTATCAGAATGGATAATATGGCTAACATCAACAAGAGAACCTTCCCCTATATGAAATTGTGCACCAGGTTTACATTTTAATATTATAGATTGCATACGTTTACCACTTATAGATTGATAAAACGCGTTCATTTTTATCAGAATAATTCGGAATATCTTTAGTTTCGAATTTTATATTATTAAATTTTATCTTTCCATATCCTCTTGAGCCACTACCACCAATATAGTCATCTTCTAAAAGACGCATTGCTTTTTTAATTTCTTTAATATGTTCCTCAGTTTTATTATCGTCGAATTCATTATATACTAATTCAAAATCAAATATTGTCCCCGCAGGAACTCTTTCAAGTTGGCGTGGATGTTGTGCAGTGCCGCTTTTTCTATCTATTGTATTTTCCCATTTCGTTTCGGTATAATCAAACTCAAGCTCTGAAAACTCTCCTTCTCTATTTTCCAGTTTTGTTTTTATATCGGGATTAATAAACGCATCGCGAACCAGCAGCCGCGTAACTTTTCCTTTTTGTCCATTCTGTGTAGTCGGCGGTTCACCAAATAATTCCTTCATTATTTCACTATCCGTTTCAACAGATTTACTGCCGACTTCTTTCGCTAGTTGAGAACGAAGTTTTCCCTTTAACGAGCTTCCTGGTATGAAAGGTACACCTTCCGAAGTTTTGATTACATTAAGATCAATCCCTCCGATGTCAAGCGCAGTTTTTGAACCGCCAATGTGCAAACCGGTTAATAATTCAATTTGTCCTGTTATAAAAATTTTACTAATAAGTTTCATTAGTCTTTTCCTCCATAGTATTTATGATATGCAATTATTGATTCAAAAAAATCCTGAAATTTTTTAACATCATCGTTAGAGTTTACATTTGTTATTTGATGATCTAAGAAAAAAAGTAATTTTTTTAGTTCATCTTTATCAGACCTCCCATAAACATAAGCAAGCTTAGGTCTAATAATTTGTAACTGTTCTTTGGCTCGTGCTTTTTTTGCTAGTGAAAAAACATTTCTTAGTTGTGATGTTGTTATGTTATCACTTTTTTGTAAAAGAGAAGATATAAAATCTTTTAATTTATTAATATAGCTATTGTATTCTAATTGATCTGGATTTTTGAAATAAGATTGATAATTTGAACCAAATTGAGTTGTAAGTTCGTTATTAAAACGCTCCTCCTCACCCTCAGTTTTGGTTTTCTTTTCACCCTTTTGATTATAACCTCCCTTAGGTTTACTCGAATAGTCCTGATACTGATGTCTAGTCATTTTTCATCTCCTTATTTAATAGATTTTTTGTTTCAAACTCTGCCCATCTAGCTGCGATGGGAAATATTTTAATACTTGTTGATTCTCCTTTTAAAGCTTCAAAAATCAATACTTCGTACTGCTTTACGATTTCCTCAACTTTATCTTTTATTGACATCATTTTCTCATCCTTTTCCTTAGGATTAAACATTTCCCTTAAGTAATAAGCCAGCCTCCATACTTTTATCATCTCTACTTTCCCAAGTTCTGCCTGTGATTTGATTTTTTCAAACCCTTTTGTACTCTTTCTTATTTTTTCAATAACTGCTCTTTTCCCTGTTTCATTAACTAAACCAACAAGTTTTTCCTTTAACAATTTAGCTTTATGAAAATCATCCCAAGATACAACAATATCAAAAACACTAATAGAGTTTTTACTTTTACTTTGGTACTTAGCTTTATGCAATCTTTCCTCAGCAATTGCTGCAAATCGTGAAACGGGATATTTCTCATCCACTACAAGTAAAGTAGCCGAAAGTGTAATTGCAGTGTGATTGCATACAAATTCACAGAATTCATTTCTAACTTTTTCAGCGAAACTGAAGACCTTATTCCAACTGCCAACAACAAAGAAATCATCACCCCCGGAGAAGACGACATATAAACGATCTTTATACTCAGGGAGATTTATTAGTAAATTTATATAACCTTCAAAGAACCATTTAATCGCTCGAGAAAGAGAAGCAATTCTTGAAATAGTTCTATAGCTTTCTCTTTTTATTTGTCCTTCTTTAGTTTTGTATTCAAATTCTTTGGGTAATCCTTCACTAAACAATTTACCTAAGTTATCAATATCCATTTTTAGTACTCCAAGTTTCTGGGTACCAGTTTCAAAATAAGAGTATTGAGATAGCCTTTCAAAAGATATAATTGAATTCGGATACAACTTTTCATCGCCTTTGGTTTCAAACTTATGATTATACTCTTCATTTAATTTTTCAAACATTTCAATATTCTTTTTATTCCAAAGTGGTAAATCTTTAACAGCAAAACGAAACCCTTTGTGTGTTCGGGCAAAATCAGTAGAATTAAAAATTATCGATTCTGAGCTAATGCCGGTTGTTTCAGGGTGGAACTCAACGGCGTAATTTAATGTTATAAATGGTTTTTGATATTCAGAAAGTATTTCGTTTTCTCTATAATTTCTAATTAGTATTTCATCACATACTAATTCTTCAGTTAATCTTTTATAAAATTCATCCTCGTTAAGCTTTTGTGAGGTTGGATTAAAAACAGTTTCCCAATTAAGCTGTTTGAATTTTTGTTGTTTGTTTTTATTAGCTTCTTTCGTAACATTACTGAAAACCCTGCTAAAGTCAGAAAAATCCTCTAGTCCAACCTTAACCAATCCAAAGGCTAAATAAATGTCAAGACTTTTTAGCATAGTAATAATTTGCTCAGTTACTTTATTTAATTGTTTCTCTTTATAAGCTGGAGCTAAAATGAAGAAGTTTCCGCCTCCATTGTATAACAAATTTGCTGGTTTTAATTCGAGTTTTTCTAATAAATACTTAACACAAACATCAGCCAATAACTGTATAAAAAATGATTTCCCTTTTAATTTTTGAGCTGCCTTTTCGCTTTTAACATCAAAAATAAAATTTTGAATTCCTGTTAGATTACCATTAATTAATATTATTGGCTCTTCCAAATCTTGTTGGTAATAATCATTTGTTAAAATTTGTTTGTCTTTCGCCTGCCAGCTTCCAAATTTATATTCCAAAAAAAGACAAACAGCAATTGCAGCAACGCTTCTTGAATGATCAAAAAGATTGATGTCTGGCTTAAAAAGCATTTCTTTACCATTAATTTCAACTGGAGTTTGCGCTGGGACATTAGTTAAGTATTTCTCAATTAAATACAGAAGAGATTCATCATTTTCGACATATTTGAATTCATTTAAGAAATCTTTTACTAATTCCTGATAGCAATTAGTTTTATCAACATTAAGATTATTAGGAAAACCATACTTCTTGTCTAATGCAAGTTTTTCTTTATTTAAATAGTATTTCCCAGTTAATTGTTTTAGTTCATTGTTCAACTCTAATTGAATACTCTGAAAAGGTGAGTGAATTTTTGCTAAATAATAATCAACTGCTTCCAATTCAGGATTTTCTCTTCTTTCAGAAGAAGCAAGATCATCGGCAATCCTTAATAATTTTAGTAACACACCTTTTCTGTTTATTGACTCATAATCATCACAATTTTGATCATCGCCTCGATGATGCCATAATACGAGTGTCTTTATAGTTTCATCCTTTAAGAAATCTTTTTCTTTTTTAAATTTGTCAATTAACCAAGCTGAATATCTTTTATGAGCATAGTTTTTTGAAACTATTTTTTGTTCATAATAAGATAAGGCTTCTTGCTGAATTCTATTATCTTTTGCACGCTCAATAAACTTGCCAATATCGTGTAAAAGAGAGGCTATATATAATGAATCAAGTTCGTTCATCAGGTATTCCATTTTATTTTTAATTCAAATATATTTTTTAAGATATAAGTTTTCAATCTTCACAACATTTCCACAATGTTTTTTTCTATCTTTGCTCTAACCATAATTATTGAGCAATATCCAATGACAAATGACCATTGACAAATGACTAATGACCAATGTCTAATTTCTAATGACTATTTACCACATCCGCTAAGCCAAAACCCATTGAATTTTTTTCACCAAAGCCGCACTCGTAACCAATTTTAATCAACTCCGGATCGCCTTCAATTGTAAATGGAGCAAGTATTCCTATCAAATCAACCGGAACTCTCCCGTGTTCGTTGATTGTAATTTTTTTTGTTACTCTTTTATTCCTGCTTAAAAATTCTTCATCCCATTTTAAACTGCAATAACTATTTAGAGTTTGGTTGCCTTGAATTAACGCTTTTTTATTAAGCAGATTTTTTGTCAAAATTCTATTGATATCGTCTATATCATCCGGGCGTAAATAATACTGCTGAAGTTTTCCTTTGTATTCTCTAATTGTTGAAAGAACCATTGGTGACAGAAATAAGAATTTCATTTTGTCCGTAAACTCAGGCTCAGGAATTAACTCAGCACTAATTATTTTGAAATCAATCACTTTTAGTTTGTCACTAATCTGAATTACCTTATTCTCGAATGTGCCAATGATAAAGTTCTTAATAAAGGGATCTATCATTGGGGAAGTTATATAAAGAGTGGCTTTTGGTGATTTAAGAACTAAGTGATTGTTTTCAATTGCTGTTTTTTCAAAACGAAGTGCAAATGTAAAGAGCTTATATTTTCTGCCTGCTAAACGATAACCTTTATCATGCAGAAAATCAGAAAACTCAGGCGAGCCAAAACGCAGCAGGTTATAAATAGCCGAGCTAAGTTGATAGTTATAGTTTATTGGTATTGATGTTTCAGCTTTACAGTTAAGATGAATTACAATTCTCAAATTAAACCCAAATAATACATTTTATGTTATTAAATCTTTATCCCATCGAGTCTATTTGGAAGTATGACTTATCGAAATGTTATTATCGAAACAAAGGTCTTTTATCACGCAGGGCTAAAATAGAAAAAGATAATTTTTAATACCAACTATTTTAGATATTTTTTTGAAGATAAGGTATGAAATTCATTGCTTTCCAAGATAAATCAGAGAAAGAGAAAAAGTTTTAATTAGAAACTGTTTTGGACAAATATGACCAAAAGACTAGTGAAAGGATATTTCACTTATTAAATTCTTTTTGCAATTAAACTTATTTATTTTTTCTATTTTATTTAGTTACAAAATTCGGTTTACTTCTATCAAATTGTTTATAGAATATTCGTGGCTTAATAATTGTTAAAACCTATGTTACGATAAGGTTTTTAAGATTCACTTTAATATTTTAGTTAATCATTTAATAATTGATCCTTAAATAAAATCATTTTTTATAACCAATAATATGAGCAATAAGAGCAAACAATTTGCAGTAGTTATTACTTTGTTACTTTTTTGTTTTCTTTTTCTAGGCTGCGAAGAAAAAGTACCAGAAAAAAGTATCGATGAACAGCTTGGTTTCGATCTAAAGTTGTATGAGATAAATTTAAAAGATGCTCTGAATAATAATGCCTGGAGCACTTTAGGAAATATTAAAATTGAATCCTTAGATTCGTTAAAATCATTTTATGCCGCAAAAAATTATAATGCATTGCTAATTAAAACATTAGCTTCCAAACCGATGCTTGATTCTTTAATAGCAATTATCGGAAATGCTGAAAAGCACGGCTTAAATCCCGAGCGATATAATTACAGTACAATTAAAAATCTGTTTGCGTCGTCTTTTAAAAACGGATTGCAACCAGAGCAAAGACTTAAGCAATTATCGCGGTTAGAAGTGTTATTAATTGATGCAATAATAAAGTATTCTTCTGATATGAGACACGGAGTTTTGAACCCCCGTATGCTTTATGAAAAAACACATTTTCTTCCGGTTAATGATTCGTTAAATACAAAGTTTTTAGAGCCTGTTAATCAAAATAATATTCTTTTATATCTGGAAAACATCCAACCTAAAAGTAAAATTTATAAAGATCTGCAAAACACTTTGGTAAGATTTAGAAAAATCGAATCTGTTGATTGGCAGCCTATCATTTTTACTGATAAAAAAATAGAAGCCGGTCAAAGCTCTGATAAGATAACAGAGGTTTATAAAAAGCTGATAATATTAGGTTTATTGGATACTTTGACTTATAAAACAAAAGACCCAGTAGTTTATGATTCTGTTTTAGTTAATTCAATAAAAACTTTTCAAAGAATAAACGGACTTGTTGATGATGGTGTAATCGGGAAAGGGACAATTGAAAGATTAAACATAACACCTAAACAATATGTTGAAAAGATAAAATTAAATTTAGAAAGATTAAGATGGTCGGATTATAGTGATACTACAAAATATATTCTTGTTAACATTCCGGATTTTAAAGTAATGGCAATTGAAAATCAAAAATCATTATTTGAAATTAAAGCTTGTGCAGGAAGAAAAAACAATTGGCAAACCGTAACGATGTATGGTCAATTATCTTATTTTGTTTTAAATCCAACATGGTCTGTTCCCAAAAGTATAATTAAAGAAGAAATTGTTAACGGATTAAGAAGTGATTCAAGTTATTTGAAAAAAAGAAATTTTAGGGTTTATAAAGCAGGACAGCGAATCAGTCTGGATGAATTAAACGCAAAAGATCTTGCTTCATCAAATAGTTATACATTAATTCAGGATCCCGGTGCCGGAAATGCGCTTGGTAAAATTAAATTTATGTTTACAAATCCGTTTGGTATTTATTTACACGATACGCCAACAAGAGCTCCATTTGGCTATGTAAATCGTGCAGTAAGCCACGGCTGCGTAAGAGTAGAAAAACCTATGCAGCTTGCTGATTATTTGTTGAAGGATAATTCAAAATGGAATCTGGATTTTTTAAAAATTGAAATAGGACAAAAAGTCGATGATCCGGAAATAAAAAGTAAGTTTGCAAGTTTGCGTGATTCGCTTAGAAAAGGAAGCAGTTACGGTGTAACGACAGAAGTAAAGCTTACAAAAAAAATCCCTTTATTCATCAACTATTATACAACCTGGGTTGATGAAGATGGGTTCTTTAATTATCGTGATGATGTTTATTCAAGAGATCCAATTCTATTAGAAAATTTAAAACCCGCCCTAAGTAAATAGTAAGATTATTACCGATAGAAAGAAAATAAATCTTTTACTTTCTTTTATCATGAAGATTATTTTTTGTGTAATTATTTTTCCTGATGTTTACTTTGATAATGTTTCTTATTTTTACAGGAAATTTTTAACTAAAATGGAGAACTAATGAACAAATTATTAATGGGCTTCTTTCTTTTAACTTTTTCAATACTTTTTATTTCCTGTGGCAGTAAAGAAGAACCTGAAAACAAAATGCCTGTTATGGATGATCAAAATATTATGCAAACAAGCGTGCATAATGTACTTGTTGAAGAAAAGATTGATGCATCAACTTACAGTTATCTTAAAGTAAATGAAAATAATAATTCATATTGGATTGCTGTTAATAAAATGGATATAAACCCCGGTGAATATGTAATGTTTTCAAAAGCAATGGAAATGCAGAATTTTAAAAGCGAAACTTTGGGCAGAACATTTGATAGAATTTTATTTGTTGATGATGCAAGAAAAAGTGAAAACAATACCGATTTAAAATCACCTCATCAAAATATTGCCGCCGGGAAAGATGAATCAATTAACATCCCCAAACTGAAAGATGGATATACAGTTGAACAAATTTATAAGATGAAAAATGAACTTGAGTTTAAAACAGTTAAAGTAAAAGGTAAAGTTGTAAAGGTTAATGAAAATATTATGGGCACTAATTGGATTCACATTCAAGATGGAACGGGCTCGGATGAAACACACGATTTATTAGTAACTTCAAATCAAACTGCCAAAGTTGGTTCAGTTGTAATTGCTGAAGGAAAGGTTATTAAAGATAAAGACTTTGGTTCAGGCTATTTTTACAATGTACTTTTAGAGAACAGTAAAATAACCGAAGAATAATTTTAATAGTAACTACTTTAGCAATTTTATAAACTATCAATGAAATCTATTAAACTGATTTTTGGTTGTGCGAAAAGTATTTTAATCTGGTTTTCCCTTGTATAGGGAAAATCAGATTTTATTTTTCTGAGTGTATGCTCTTTAATTTTTCTTCAATCTTCTTTTGATTGATTTTCTTTTGAGGACCATAAACTTTTTCTGCAGAAGCAGTAAAAAAATTATGATTGTTTATGAAGTCAAATGAAATTTTCAGCCATTCAACTTCATTAGTTTTCTTAATGCCTTTAGAATCTAATTCCCTGCGCAGCAGCTCACTTTTTTTTACCATATCCGGCATTCCCAGATGATGTAAATCAGCATCGCAAATTATTTTTTCCAATTTACTTTTTCGATTTTGCGGACATTCGGTAGCTTTAATGCAATTAATTACCATCTCTGTTGCATTAGCAGGATAAGAATTTTTATTTAAGAATTCTTTTGCATATTCTGAACTTTGTTCTTCGTGTCCATTACAGCAATGAAAGTAACCTGTATCATGAAACCAGGCAGCGATAAGAAGAATTTCTTTTTCATTTTCACTAACACCTTCCAACTTTGACAGTTTTTTAACTGCTTCTACAACTTCTATAGTATGGACAATATTATGATAGAGATCTCCATTTGCAGATCTGTTTTTATACAGTTCTCTGACATAAATTTCAACTGATTTTAATATGCTGATTTCCGTATGCATCTAATAAACACTGTACTTTTATTAAGTAATAACTTATTATAATTACGCTGCAAGTTAGAATTTTAGCTTACCTGGAATGGTGATAATTATCACAATAAATATTAAAATTATTATGATAACTAATCTGCTGAAATGAGTATTAAGAGAGAATAATTTCTTACTTAGAGAGATGTTACTCATTATCCCGGGTAAACATTTAGTTTACCCGAGATAAATAGAATATTTTATTTCTTCAAAGAGTTTTGGTATGCTTCAACAACTGCTATTGCAGTCATATTGTATATATCATCAACTGAAGCTCCGCGCTGTAAAACGTGAACCGGTTTTTTCATTCCCATTAAGATAGGACCAATGACAGTTGCCTGTCCGATTCTTGCCATAAGTTTATAAGCAATATTTGCTGAACTTAAATCAGGGAAGATCAGCACATTTGCGCCGCCTTTAATATTTGTAAATGGAAAAGTTTTATCCAAAATCTCAGGAACAACAGCAGTATCGGCTTGCATCTCTCCATCAATAATTAGATTCGGCATTTTTGATTTTACAATCTTAACAGCTTCTTTAACTTTGATTGATTCCGGATAAGGTGCGCTTCCGAAATTACTGAATGATAACATTGCAATCTTAGGTTCAACATCAAAAGCTTTAACAGTTTCAGCAGCAGAGATTGCAATTTCAGCAAGCTGGTCTGAATTTGGATTAACGTTTACTGTACAATCAGCAAAGAAATAAGTTTCTTTTTTAGCAATAACAATATAAAGTCCGGAAACTATCTTAAACCCTTCTTTAACTCCGATACATTGCAATGCAGGTTTAATAGTATTCGGATAGCTTGTTGTATAACCACTTATCATTGCATCTGCTTCATTTAATTCTACCATCATCGCACCATAATAGTTTGGCTTACGAATCAGATTTTTAGCATCCCAAAGTGTTGCTCCTCTTCTCTGGCGTTTTTTAAAGAATGCATCTGCGTATACATCACACTTGTCACAAGTTTCTGGATCAATTATCTGAAACTCGTTTACTTCATAGCCAATTCTTTCGATTTCCTTTTTAATAAACTTTTCATTTCCAAGTAATACCGGCATTGCTATTCCATCCTGAGCAACTGTATGAGCAGCTCTGATAATATTTTCTTCTTCACCTTCAGGATAAACAACTTTCTTAGGATATTTCTGAGCCTTATGAATCATCACTCTCACAATTTCTTTTGATAATCCAAGTCTCTCTTTCAATTGTTCCTCGTACTTAACCCAATCTACTTCTGTAATTTTTGCAACGCCTGTCTCAATAGCTGCCTTTGCAACTGCGGGCGCAACATACCACAGCACTCTTGGATCAAAAGGTTTTGGAATTACATAATCTTTACCAAATTCAAACTCTTCTCCGCCATAAGCTCTGATCACCATCTCAGGAACTTTTTCTTTAGCTAATTTTGAAAGTGCTAAAGTAGCTGCTAATTTCATTTCATCATTAATTTGAGTTGCTCTTACATCTAATGCGCCACGAAAAATAAATGGAAATCCCAACACATTATTTACCTGATTTGGAAAATCACTTCTGCCTGTGGCCATAATTAAATCCTTTCTGACAGACATAGCATCATCATACGTAATTTCAGGATCAGGATTAGCCAAAGCAAAAATTATCGGATTTGGAGCCATTGTTTTAACCCATTCTTTATTCACAACATTCCCAACCGAGAGACCAATAAAAATGTCAGCACCTTTGAATGCTTCTTCTAAAGAAGAGAAACCTTTTTCCTGAGCAAATTCTTCTTTGTATTTATTTAAATCTTTTCTTCCTTTTGTAATACATCCTTTTGAGTCAAACATAAAAATATTTTCTCTTTTTACACCAGCTCTAATATAATGTTTACAACAAGAGATAGCTGAAGCTCCTGCCCCATTAACAATGATTCTAACCTTATCTAATTTTTTCCCGGCAACTTCAACAGCATTGATTAACGCAGCACAGGAAATAATTGCAGTACCATGTTGATCATCGTGAAAGACAGGAATATTCATTGATGCTTTTAATGTTTCTTCAATTTCGAAACATTCAGGAGCTTTAATATCTTCCAGGTTTATCCCACCAAATGTTGGTTCTAACATTTGTGTTAAACGTATAATTTCTTTTGGGTCGTGTGAATTAACTTCTATATCAAACACATCTATATCAGCAAATCTTTTAAATAAAACTCCTTTACCCTCCATAACAGGTTTACCTGCTTCCGGTCCAATATCACCTAAACCCAGAACAGCAGTACCATTTGAAAGAACAGCAACAAGATTACCCTTAGCTGTATATTTATACACATCTTCTACATTTTTGTGAATTTCTCTGCAAGGCTCAGCAACACCGGGAGTATAAGCCATTGAAAGATCTCTTGCTGTTAAGCAAGGCTTGGTCGGAATAACCTCTATCTTACCCTTCCGATCAGAACTGTGGTATTGAAGGGATTCTTCTTTTGTAAGTTTCATTTCTCTCTCCTGACATATATTGATAATTGATAGTTAAACTTTTTAAATATAAAGATTAGTAAAAATTCGATATGATTTAATATTATCTTTTCAGATAAAACTATAATAGCATTTAAGAAATGATGAATAATTGATTTCAAAATTTCACCTGATTATTTCTATCAAACTTTTATTAGTAAAAATTAGGATTACTAATAATTGTTACTACAAAATTAGTGAAAATTCGAAGCTTTGCACTAATCAATTTTAAAAAAAGATAAATAATTTATTTAGTAGAATTGTTCGAGCTTATGTTTTCCTTCTGATTAAGTTATTTTCTTAATTAAACAAAAAAGCGGCTCCAGAAATTCCGGAACCGCTATTTTTATGGAGAGAGCTGAAATTCAGTTTATCTGCTTCTTGTTCGATTATTATTTACATTTTCTCTTGTATTATTTCTGGTTTCATTACGACTGCCTGAATCATTTTTCCTTACTTCAGTATTTCTGCTTGTATTCTGATTAACCTGGTTTTTATTTTCGTTAACTTTTGTCTGAACCTTTTGTTCAACTTTTCGCTCAGTATTTTGTTTTATAATCTCAGGAGCTGAATTTTTATTTTCTTTTCGAACATCTCTTTGATTGTTATTTACTGTATTATTCTTACGATTATTTTCCTTATCTCTTTTCATCTGTTCATTTCGAATAATCACATCGTTTCTTTTATTAACTTCATTATTTCTCTTTTCAATCTCAGATTTTCTTAATTCAATATTCTGTTTTTCCTGAAGTCTTTTTTGTTCTTCAACACGATTTTTATTTACATCTGTTTCAGTTCTGTTTGTATTATCCCGTTTTGTTTCTATCTTTTGCTTTTTTTCAACCCTAAGATTTTCTTCAACTTTTCTATCATTTACACGGTCTGTCGTTCTTTCTTTTCCTAATTCCACTCTCGACATTTCTAAAGAAGATTTTCTGTCACTTCTTTCAACCTTAACATCCCTTAAACCATCTCTCGATAGATCTCTTGAGCTTGCAATATAAGTTCTGATTTCTTTGTTATTATCTCTTACTTTTGTTAATTCATTAGGATTACTAACAGTAACAATATTTCTTTTCTCGATTGTTCTGCCAACGCCTTGTCTGATCCGATCAAACTCAATTCCATTATTTCTTACTCTGCCATCATAATAAGAATAGTTTGTTCTAACTTTTGTATTGCTGAAAATTCTGTATTTATATTTAGGCGCTGCATAGTAATTATAAACATTACCTTTACAGAACTTATTATACTTTACATAATTCCAATGATTATAAGGAACATAATAATCGTATGTATAATGAATGCCGATATTTATGTAAAAGGCTGCATAAGGTGATAAAGGAGCCCAACCTATGTAATCGTCATTATATCTCCAATCAACCCAGGCAGGTGCCCATTCATAATCAGGAATCCAGATCCAGCCATAATAATCATCATAAAACCATCTGCCATAATGATAAACAATATATCCAAATGGTTCAGCGGAATCCCAATACCAGCCATAATCTGTATAAATCCATTGTCCATAATAATAAGGCGACCAGTTTTTTCTGATAATTGTTGGACGCCAAACCGGAGTTCCAAATCCAATATCGATCCAGGTTCCGTGTGTTCTAAGTGATGTATAAAAATATCCATCAACTCTTTTTGCATAATCAGTTGTTGCATTAGATAAACTGCTAATGCTAAAGATTATTACTGCTGCTATTATGATTAACTTTTTCATGACAAACTCCTTTCTGTCAACATTTATCAGCCAAGCTTTGTGCCATTAAAATTGTTATAATTTACGACAGAAAAACAGGATTGGATTAAGGATTGTATAATTGAATATACAGAGATGTATAAGCTAATTGTAATTTATCGTCTGATATTGCGATTCTTCCATTGAAAGTTACCAAACATTCCCATAAAACCGGCAATAATGATGTATGGCACCTGCAATATTTCAGTAATTAAAAATGGGTTAAGGATATCAGAATCAAATAACTTTTTTGATCCTCTTGAAATGATAAGATATTCAATAAATATTTTTAGCAGAAAAGATATTCCAAAAGAAATAAAAAATACTTTTGAGAAAATAATTCCTAATACAGGCTGAATGATCAACGAAAAATAGAAAAGGAAAATAAGAATCAGTTTTACAATTAATGCTTTGTTGTTATAGAATAATCCTTTGCTTGCCCATCTTTTTCGTTGAGTATAAAAATCACTAATAGTTGGATTTGTATCAGTAGAAACTAAAGTTTTTTTATCATAAGCAAATTTTATTTTGTATTTCGTATCCTGATGTATCTTCTGCATTAATAATTCATCATCACCTGAAGATAAACTCATCTGATAAATAAATCCGCCAACTTCAGTAAATACTTTTCTTCTATATGCAATGTTAGCCGCATTACAAATAGTTGGACTGCCGGAACCAATCAATCCTGCTCCTGCAATTACAAGTCCAGCAAATTCTAACCTCTGCATATTACTAAAAAGCGTTCCATTTGATAAAAACTCAACCGGTCCGGAAACAAATGCAGTACCTTCATCAAAATATTTAAGTAAATTTTCTAACCAATTCTCTTTATGAATACAATCAGCATCTGTTGTAATGATAATTTCCCCTTTTGATTGTTCTATCCCAAATCTGATTGCTCTTTTTTTATGTGCAGATACTGAATAATCATTTGGAACAGTAAACACTTTAACATTTTCCTTTAATGATAACGATTCCAATTTTTTTAATGAATCATCTTCTGATAAATCATTGATAAATAGTATTTCATATTTATCGGATGGATAATTTTGATTAATCAGGTTATTGTATGTTTGGACAATATTTTTTTCTTCATTCCTGAATGGAACAATGATAGAAACAAACTCATTTAATTTTACTACAGCAGGATTACTATCAAGTTTATTTAATCCAAAGAATATTTTAAGAAGAAAAAAAATATAATGCAGAAGTAAAATGAGAATCAGAGAAATTACTATTAACTCAATCATTGTTTCTCTTTAATAGTAAAATCAATCCAACTAATGAAGGCAGCAATAAGTTAATCAAGAATAGGAAAATCGAAGCATTAAATCCTGTTGATGCAGTTCCGCCAACTTGTTTTATAAAATAAACCGAAGCACCTTCGCGAATTCCTAATTCGCCAAATGAAACAGGCGGAATAATTGTTTTAGCAAACATTACAAGATTTCCCGCCCAGATATAATCAACAAAATTATTTTGGTTTGAAAAAGCTGCAGCAAGAAGAGCAAACTGAATAATAAAACAACAATAAAGCAAGAATGATATAAATATCATTTTAGCAGCGTATTTTTTATCAAGTGAATGAAAGTGATTTATCTTTTTAAATAACCAGCTTAATCTTTTTGAATTACTGATTTTTCTAAACAGAAAATTATTCCAAAACTCTGCGTTAAAGATCATCAAGATTAATACATAAAAAAGGATAAACACTGTTAAAAACAAACTGATGGTTATTAAGTAGGTTATGTTATAATAATAATGTAAGAAAAGAATGCTTGATAAAGAACCAATAAATGCAACGATAATTAAAAGGAATAATTTATCAAGAAGAGTTGCCAAAGTAACATTTAACAATGATTTATCTTTAAATGCTAAAGCTCTTCCGAAATACTCGCCTGTTCTGGCAGGAGTAAAAACTCCTGCAGAAAATCCATAAAATAATGAAAGCCAGATTTTGGAGCTTCTTTCTTCCTGCAGTATAATGTTAGAAGTCAGTTTCCATTTATAAAACTGAAGCCAGACATTTACTATACTTAATACAAAAGCAATTGTTAAAAAAGCTATATCAGCATTTTTAATCGCAGATATAATATCGTTTAGATTAACTGAGTTTATTAAATAGAATAATAATCCAAAGGCAATTACTACTTTTGCAATAAGTATAATTACGGTTTTATATCTCTGAATAAAACTGTTTTTATTGACGATATTTTTTACAGCTTCAACCAATTCTTATTGTTCTATTTCAAAAATATTTACCTTTAAACCTTCGGTGCAGTTTCTGCAAATATCATTCTGACTTCTGTTCGTTAATACTGATTGTCTAAAATTCTGATATTGATTTGATGTCCAAATATCGGAAAAACTTTTTCCTTTTAGAATTCCAAGAGTATGTTTAGCATCTTTATCAAAGCAGCAAGGAACAACTCTGCCATCCCATGTAATTACTGATGTTCTCCACAAAGCAAAGCAATGATCCTTCATTCCGTTCTTCATTTCAAATGATTGGTTATCAAGTTTGTATCTTCTGTATTTAGGATTTGACGGCAGGAACTTTAATGCATTTTTATAAGATGATATCTGCATTGTTTTGAAAACTAATTTGTTAACGCCAACATCTTTACAATATTTTTTTACATCTTCAATCTGATGTTCATTTTGTTTCATTACAATAAATTGAAATTCCACAAAAGGTCTTTTTTGTTTAAGCTCATTTCGTTTTCTTATCAGCAATCTTAAACCTTCATCAGCCTGTTTAAATGTTCCGCCGACTCTGTATTTCTGATAGCTTTCTTCATCAAGACCATCGACTGAATAAATAAGTTTATCAGGCGCATTTGCAAGAATATGATCAATATTTTTTTCTGTTATAAAATGTCCGTTAGTGCTGATAGCGATATAAACCTTATTATCCTGTGCATATTTAATCATTTCCGGAAGCTGTTTGTTAATGTAAGGTTCTCCCTGAAAAAATAACTGAACATAAAATCCTTTATCCTTTATCTGATCAATCCAGTTTTTGAAATCGTTAAGTTTTAATAATCCAAGCGGACGAGTTAATGAACCAAGTCCTGAAGGACATTCCGGACATTTTAAATTACAATGATTAGTAGGCTCGATTGAATAAGAAAGAGGCATTCCCCAAACAATTGGCTTACAGATTAATTTTGAAAGATTAAATGATAAAATAATGCTGAGAGCATTTATAAATCTTTTAAGAGTAAAATATTTAAGAAAATTTATTTCCAAATAATTATTGTTTTTTTTGTTAAGAAAATAATTAAAGTTCGATATTGATAAAAGTATTTATTAGCAATCTGCGGTGTTTTATGATATTGTTAGGCTAAAAGCTTTTGATTACTTTTGTCTTAGAAATTTCATTCATTGAGGATAAAATGTTCATAAACTTTAGCGAGATACCAAAACATCAAAATCTATTTCTCGATTATTTATATAATTTTAACAATGTAAATGAATTTTATAAACATAATTTCAGAAGTAAAGAAAACTATAATGATGTTTTTAAAAGTGTAGCTTCATCCAAAAAAGATAAACAATTTCACATCTCGCCGATTATTAAAACACAATATTCAGATTTTCAGACAGCATCCGAAAAAACAAAAAATAATATTGATGCTTTAGATAATTTTAATACAATTGCAATCGTTACTGGACAACAAGTTGGAATACTTGGCGGTCCTCTTTACACAATATATAAAATTCTTACTGCCATAAAACTTGCTAATCAATTTAATGAAAGATTTGAAGATTATAAATTTGTTCCCGTTTTTTGGCTCGAAGGCGATGATCATGATTTTAACGAAGTAAGGTCAGTGAATATCTTTGATACAGAAAATCAGGTTTTGAATATAGGATATAAATCGGAAATTGAAGATGATGATGCAAAGCTTAGCGTTGGCAATATAAATTTTGATGAGTCAATTAATGATTTCCTAAACTCACTCGAAAACTCATTAAGACAATCTGATTTTAAAGAAGGCTTATTGAATAAACTAAGGAACTTTTATGTTCAAGGAAAAACATTTAAGCAGAGTTTTAAAGAACTAATTTTCTGGCTATTCGATGAATATGGATTAGTTATTTTCGATCCGCAGGATATTTCTGTTAAGCAATTATTAAAACCAATTTTCGCAAAAGAGATTAATAACTTTCAAGCGCATACAGAAAAGCTAATACAAAGAAGCGCTGATCTTGAAGAATTATATCACGCACAAGTAAAAGTTAAACCTGTAAACTTGTTTTATCATACTGATGATGGAAGATATTCAGTTGAACCAGTTGATGAGATTTTCAAACTTAGACGGAAAAGAAAACAATTTACTAAAGAAGAAATATTAAATGAGATTGAAGAACATCCCGAAAGATTTAGTCCTAATGTTCTGTTAAGACCAATTTGTCAGGATTATCTGCTTCCGACAGGATTTTACATTGCCGGACCAAGTGAGATTTCATACTTTGCACAAATAACTCCTTTATATGATTTTTATAAAATCTCAACTCCGATAATTTATCCGAGAACTTCTGTTACTCTTATTGAAAAAAATGTTAACGCTGCACTTGATAAATTTGATTTAACATTAAAAGATATTTTTTCAAACCTGAACGAATTGAAACATAAAGTTATTGCAGGTCTTTCAGAAAACAATATTGATACTTCTTTTGTAAATGCAGAAACAGAAATCGAATTGATTTTTGACAGAATAAAAGAAAATCTTTTTGCAATTGATAAAACTCTTGTTGATGCAAGTGAAAAATACAAGGAAAAAGTTTCATCTGTGCTTAACGAGTTAAAAGCAAAAGCTATTAAAGCTCAAGAGAACAAACACGAAACAACAGTTAGACAGCTTACAAGAATTTCTCATCTTTTATATCCGAATGAAAATCTTCAGGAAAGAGAAATCAACTTTTCATATTTCTATAATAAATATGGAATGGAGTTGATTCAAAAAATATTCGAAGAAATGTCAGTAAATGAGTTTGAACATCAGATAATTATTATCTGAGAAAAAGATTTTCTTATTTTTTTATGATTTCAAAGCGATTAATTAATTATCGAATTAATTTGCTCTTCAAATTTTGGATTTGAAATATTAACACATTCAAAATCATTTACTTCTCCCCCATTTTTTAAAAGCATACTCAATATTGAAAAAGCCATTGCAATTCTATGATCACCAAAACTCTCAAAGGTAATTTTTAAATTTTTAATTTCACCGGAAATTAAAAATCCATCTTCATACTCTTCTACCTCTAATCCAAGCAGATTAAGATTATAACATAACGATTTAATTCTGTCTGATTCTTTTACACGAAGCTCTTTTGCATTTCTGATTTCAAAATTTCCTTCAGCAAATATTCCAGCTATAGCAAGAATTGGAATTTCATCAATTATGTTTGTAATAATTTCTGAATCGATTTTTACATTTCTAAGATTTGATGATTTAACAAAAACATTTCCATACGGCTCATTACTTGAATATTTTACATCTTCATATCTGATATCCGCACCCATTTGTTTTAAGAGTTCAATAAATCCCGTTCTTGTCGGATTCAATGAAACATTATTGATCTTAATTTCAGAGTTGTTTGTAAGCAGTGTTAAAACAATATGAAATGCTGATGTTGAAATATCTCCGGGGATAAAATATTCCTTTGCAGCCGGATAATATTTTAATGAAGATGATGAAATAATTTTTTCATCTTCAGCTTTTACAGGTAATCCAAGCATCAGTTCTGTATGATCTCTCGTTTTATCTTTTTCAATTACAATCGCTTCATCCTCTAAGTGTAAACCTGCAATTAAAATTGCGCTTTTTACTTGAGCACTTGCAACAGACATTTCGTAAGTTATGTTAACTAATTTTTTGGCAGGATTAATCGAAAAAGGTAAAGTATAATTTTCAATAGTTGTAAACTGAGCACCCATTTTCATCAATGGTTCTATAACTCTTTTCATTGGTCTTTTTGAAAGTGATTCATCTCCGGTTAATTGAGAAGAAAAATTTTGTGCAGCTAAAAGACCAGAAACCAATCTTGCAGTAGTTCCGGAATTTCCGCAGAATAATTCAGAAGACGGAGCTTCAAATCCTTTATAACCAAGACCGGAAATGATAACGCTTCTGTTCTTTGTAATTACTCCGGCTCCAAGATTGTGCATCATAACAAGTGTAGAAATAATATCGTGTCCTTGTGAAAGATTTGCAATTGATGATTTACCGGATGCCATTGCAGAGAAAATAATTGCTCTGTGTGATATTGATTTATCACCAGTCAGATTTAATTCACCATTTACAGAATTTACTTTTGAAAAACTTTTTTTCACTTATTTCTCACACCATTCATCAATCATTTTTTCCAAAGCGGAATCATTTAACTCACTTTTTTTATACATTCCTTTTTTTATTCTCTGCCTCATTGCTTCATAAAGAACAACAGCAGTTGCAACAGAAACATTAAGACTTTGCACCATTCCAAATTGCGGAATTAAAAAAACCTCATCGGCAAGTTTTGCTGCTTCTTCTGAAACACCTCGATGTTCATTGCCTACAACGATTGCAACTTTTTGAGTTAAGTCCAAATCATAAAGATTTTTTGAATTTTCATTTAAAGAAGAAGCGTATATCTTAAAACCATTATTTCGTAATTCAGAATAGCACTCATCAACAGTTTTGTATTTTGTTTTCTCAACCCATTTAAATGCAGAGGCAGATGATTTCTTTCCGATTCTTGGGAATGTTTCAAAGTTATAAATCAGATTTACTTTAGGAATTCCTACTGCATCGCAGGTTCTGAAAATTGCTGATACGTTGTGAGGGTCGTGAATATTTTCAAATACAACAGTTAAAGAATGCTGGCGGGATTTAACCACCCGCGTGATTTTTTCAATTCGTTTTTCAGTTTTTTTACTTCGCACAAAATTTATTTATCAAAAATAAGTTTATAAATAATCCTGTTTTCTTCTCTCCTTGCTCGATCAATTTTAATTTGTTTGGCAGGAATCTGTAAATAAAAGGAACTCAGCTCAGTTATCTTATCAATAACTGTATCTTCATCGTGAGCCCAGCTTTCACAACCTTTAATTGAAGGAACTTCAGCAGTATAACCATCATTTGTTTTAGTTATTACTAAATCAATAACCACTAATAATTTCCATCAGATTTTTGTCCTGAAATTATTTTAACACCAGCACTTGCACCTAATCTGTTTGCACCTGCATTTATCATTGCAACGGCATCATCATAAGAGCGGATTCCACCTGCAGCTTTAACCTTATGTTTATCACCAACAACAAATTTCATTAATGCTACATCTTTTATTGTTGCTCCTGCTTTTGAAAATCCTGTTGAAGTTTTAACAAAATCCAATCCTGCTTCTTTAGCAAGTAAGCAAGCAGCAACTTTTTCTTCATCGGTCAGCAAACAGGTTTCCAGAATAACTTTTGAAGTGCAAAGATGTTTTTTAGAAAGATCAGCAATTGTTTTTAAATCATTAAATACATAATCGTAATCCTTATCTTTTAATCTTCCTATATTTATTACCATATCAAGCTCTTCCGCACCGTTTTTAATTGCTTCTTCTGCTTCAAGAAACTTAGATTGAGTTGTCGTAGCTCCTAACGGAAATCCAATTACTGTGCACACTTTTACATTTGAAGATTTCAACAGATCAAAACAAGTTGAGACATATGATGGATTTACACAAACTGAAGCGAAATTATGTTGTTTAGCTTCTTCGCATAGTTGTTTTATTTCAGATAGAGTTGCTTCCGGTTTCAGCAATGTGTGATCAATCATTCCTGCTAATTGTTTTGTATCGAAATCAGTTTTTTCTTTCTTCAACGATTTTTCAAATTCATTAAAATCATTCAGGATCTTCTTAATATTATTTTCGGAGAGCAACTCATTTAAATTCATTTTTCACCATAAAGATTATATGCTTTAAAAGTATTACTTAATAACATTGCAATTGTCATCGGTCCGACTCCGCCTGGAACAGGAGTAATATAAGATGCTTTTTTAGAAACATTTTCAAAATCAACATCACCAACAATTCTGTAACCTTTGGGCTTTGAAGGATCATCAATTCTGTTTATTCCAACATCAACTACAACAACACCATCCTTTACCATATCAGCTTTTATCATTTCAGGCTTTCCAATTGCTGCAATCAGAATATCAGCTTGCTTTGTATAATATGAAATATCTTTTGCTGCTGAATGAACTATTGTAACAATTGAATTTGCACCTTCAGCTTTTTGAAGCATTATGTTTGTAATTGGTTTACCAACAATATTGCTTCTTCCGACAACTACAACATGTTTTCCTTTTGTTTCAATTTTATAACGGATTAATAATTCTTGAATTCCGGCCGGAGTGCAGGAAGCAAAAGTATCTTTTCCGATAACAAGATTGCCAACAGAAATAGGATGAAATCCATCAACATCTTTTTTAGATGAAATAGTTTCAATTACTTTGTCTTCATTTATATGTTTTGGTAATGGAAGCTGAACCAATATTCCGTGAAAATCTTTATTTTCATTATATGATTTGATCAACTCAAGTAATTTATCTTCTGTAATATCAGCAGGAAGTTTTTCAGTTTTAGTCCGCATTCCAATTTCTTCGCAGGCTTTTCCTTTACTTGAAACATAAATATGAGAAGCAGGATCATCACCTACAATTATCGCAACTAATCCGGGAACATTTTTCTCTTCTGCTTTTAACTTAGAAATTTTTTCTTTCAATTCATTGCGAATATCAGCAGCTACTTTTTTACCATCTATTAAATTCATTTCTTCTCCCTTGAATATGTTATATTATAATTTTTCTTTAAGTGATTCAATATCTTTTTATCATTTATTATTTCATCATAAAACGGATTTGAATTCTGCCAGCCGGTCTTTTTATTTTTTCTGAAATTCTCCAATCTTCTTAAAGTTATTTCACAAAAGACAGGATCATTATCAAAAGTAAAACATCTTCTTCCGAGAATCTCGCTTGCAATTAATGTCGTTCCTGAATGTGCAAAAAAATCTGTAACTAAATTCTTCTTTGATGATGAAGCCTGAATAATCCGCATAATAGCTTTTAATGGTTTCTGTGCATAACATCCGTTTACATTTTCTTCCATACGATAGAAAACCTGCTGAATATCAATCCAAACATTTCCTGCACGAATAAATTCTGATTTACTTCTTTCTGTATTTTCTGTAACTGTTCCGCCAACTTCTTTGTAATAACCTTTAAGAACTTTTGGTATATCAGTGTATTCAGCTTTTATATTAAACTTTGGTTTTCCTTTTATATAAAAAAGTAATTCCTGTCTTATTGCCATCCAGTTCTTTTGAGTTCCATATCCTCTTTGATTTCTCATTGTAATAAAACTACGAGAAGTCAATCCTGTATCTTTCAATAATAAAATAAATTCAGCAAAAGGTTCAAAATGATTTATCTGATCTGCACCAAGCCAAAAATAAAAAGAAGAATTATCATCAGATATTTCAATATTTGTTTCGACCCATTTTTTGCACCAACTGATAAAATCATCGTTCCGTTTTTCTGAAAAAGCGATAAAATTATACGGCGGATCCTGAACAGATAATTTTGTTTTGGCTCTTCTAAAAACTTTTTTTACTGAATCTTTATCAGTAACATCAATACAAGCAATTTTATGTTTGTTAAGATTATCACTCCAGATTGTTCCCTCTTTAAATCTGCAATAATGAAGAAGTAATTTTCTTAACTTTTCATCTTTATCAATTCTGGGCAGCGGATGATTCAGCATCTTTTATTACAGTTAGTTTATCAAACTCAGGGAAAAATATTCTTTCAAGCTCCAAAGTTTTTCCAGTTTCAGTATCAATCTTAAAAAACATTCCTGTTAAGTGAATATTATCTTTTGCTGTTTCATACTTCTGCGGAGTAGCAAATAAAAACCTGTTAACCGCTGCGGTTGATTTCATTCCAATTACTGAATCGTAAGGTCCGGTCATTCCAACATCTGTTATATAGCCGGTTCCGTTTGGTAAAATTCTTTCGTCAGATGTTTGAATGTGAGTATGTGTGCCGACTAAAACACTTACTTTCCCATCAAGATACTGAGCCATTGCCATTTTTTCTGCTGTTGCTTCAGCATGGAAATCTACAATAAATATTTTTGTCTCCTGTTTTAGCTTTGCTAAAATCCAATCCATAGCTCTGAAAGGACAATCAATTGGAGTCATAAAAGTTCTGCCTTGCAGATTTATCACGGCTATTTTAATTCCTCTTACTTCACCGATATAATATCCGTTTCCGTGTGTGCCTTTCGGATAATTTAGTGGACGAATAGAACGTGGTTCAGTTTTTAAATAGTCCTGAGATTGATGTTTATCCCAGGTATGATTCCCGCCTGTTATTACATTTACACCGATGTTAAAAAGCTTCAGACCTTCTTTTTCTGTGCAGCCTTTTCCATCAGAAGCATTCTCTCCATTTACAATTACAAAATCAGCTTTGTATTTTTGAATTAAACTTGGAAGCCAGGTTTGGACAATATCCATTCCGGGTTGACCGATAATATCACCGACAAAAAGTATGTTAATTGAAGACATGTTTTCCTAAATTGTTTCAAGAAATATATTCAAATTGACAGTAATTGAGAAATTAAGATAGTTTCTCTCAAATCCGATATAGGAGACAAAAACAAAGATAATTTAACGGACAAATAATTATTTCTTAAAAATTCTTCCTTATGACTGTCTTTATTGAGCTAAATGGGATTGTTTATATAAGATTTTGAAGTCTTTACTTTAAGATATAGTCAGC
>JAKIZM010000035.1 GCA_022708025.1 Bacteroidota bacterium
TGTTTGACAATTATCCTTCGTCTGTTTTCATAATAAATAACTTGAACTGCTGTGGCTTTTGACGAGGTTTTTGTAGTTCTAATGTGTAGTTTACTCATATTGACCAGATTAGTGCGACTAACAGTTTTAAAAGTAACGTTTTTAAGCCATAATCAAAACTTTTTTGCCTCTTTTTTTAATTGTCACAAGTCAGGAGCTTATTTTTTCTCAAACAATTTTACTTTATCGGCAAACTCGCTTGCAAAATCATCAAACATTTTTGCTGTCTCATTATCACTTGTTGATTTTCTGTAAGTCTCGCCAAGCTTAAGCATCATCTGATAAAAATGCATATTCATTTCATTAACCAGCATATCTTTTGTCCAAAGATCAATTCCGAGCGTAAGACTATCATCTTTATCCCATAAAGCAAGCATCATTGTTTTTGCTTCCTTCATTCCTTCAAACTCAGCATCATCAGCCTGCCATAAAATTTTTTCGGGCATTTTCTTCTCATCAAGTTCAACTACAAATTTTATTTCTGATTTTCTTGTCATTATTCTTTCCTGATTTAGTTAATAATAAAACTCTCTTTTATTTCTTTCATCCTTTTGTTTTCTGTTTTATGAAACTATTTTAGAACCATTAAAAATTAAAGGAATGTTTTTGAAACTAAAAATCTTTTTCACAGCAATAATAATGTTTTCTTCTTCCCTTTTCTCACAAACTGATTTCAGTATTGGCGGATTTGCCGGAGGCGGTTCATTTAAAGGTAATTCAACATCTGTTGGCGGTTTTACAACCAGTCTTTTTGCAGAAGTAAACCTTCCGCTTTTTCAGGAAGTGTTTCCACGATTAAGTTTTATCTTTGTAAAAGATTTTAATGCTTTGTTACCAAACACTAACCAGCCATACAATCCTTATTTATTAGGTGCTTCATTTAAAGGTGTTACTACTCAGTATTTTGATAATAAAATTTTTCTTGAAGAAGGTGTGGGACTTTTAGCTCTTAATGACAGAACTTTTAGCGATACTGATATTTGGGATTACGGAATTGTTCTTTCTATTTCAGTTGGATATGATATCAGAAATTTTGATTTGAAAGGATTTAAAATCAGTGTTGGTGCAGAATATGGTTTAACTTTTTTTCAAACACTCCCGCAATATTCATCTGTTCATTTGCTGATTCATTACACGATTTAGCTTCTGCTGCGGATTGATTGAATACAGAAATTAACAGTCTGCTATTCTTCTCATTTAAAACCCGTTAAAAATTTTAAATAATTTCTATCTTCGTTAAACGGGGAATTATATAAACACACAATTGTTAAGCAGATTGCATATACAAATGCAAACTTGCACATTATACTTTCTATTGCTGAGATAATTGAATAATTATTAAACAACATTAAGGTAAATCCCAGTAACGCCGGCAGACTAATAAAGATAACCCCAAATAATAATATTCTTGCAATTATTTTCTTCCTTTTTTCCTGAGGTTTTGAGATATATCTGATTAATAGAACAATAGAAATCAAAATCGGCAGGTAATAAAAGAATCCATATAAATCACCAAGCGGATAATTATAAGTTGCATATAATACAGTGCAGCTTGTTACCGCAAATTCTGGAATTACAAATGTGTAGTAAATCGAAAATAATATTGCAGGAAGAAAAATCAGCCAGCTTTTCAGATTAAGCTTAAGATTGTGAGTAAGAGAAAGAGTAAGAATTAAATTTAAAGACGGAAGAAAAGAAATAATTATAAAAGCAAAATACGGAAAGAAAGAATTTTGTAACTCAATCTGACACATCAGAAATTCCATTGCCTGATATCCGGCGAGTAAAGCTACAATAATTAAAGCTATGGTGTTTGTTTTATCTTTTTTAACAAACACCAATAAATTAAACAGCAGCAAAAACTCAATACAAGCAAGAAGCAGAGATACTGTTCCGTTCCAGTTCATATTCATCTTTCACATTGTCATTGCGATCCCGACTTCAGTCGGGAGAAGCAATCTCAAAACTTATTTAAAGATTGCTCCGTCGTTTCACTCCTCGCAATGACAAACTCAAATTACCCTTTTGGTCCGACCATATTTTCCGGTCTTACAACTTCATCAAATTTTTCAGGAGTTAATAGACCAAGTTCAACAGCAGCTTGTTTCAATGTTGTATTTTCTTTGTGTGCTTTCTTTGCAACTTTGGCAGCGTTATCATAACCAATATGCGGGTTCAAAGCAGTAACAAGCATTAAAGAATTTTCAAGATGTTTTTTAATATTTACAGTGTTTGCTTCAATTCCAACTACACAATGATCTGTAAAGCTTTCGCAAGCATCAGAAATTAATCTTATTGAATTGAGAACATTAAAAATTATTACCGGTTTAAAAACGTTAAGTTCAAAATGCCCTGTTGCACCGCCAAAATTAACTGCAACATCATTTCCAAACACCTGTGCACAAACCATTGTCAAAGCTTCACTTTGTGTTGGATTTACTTTACCGGGCATAATTGAAGAACCTGGTTCATTCTCAGGTAAATTCAATTCGCCTAATCCGCAGCGCGGACCAGATCCAAGGAATCTTATATCGTTTGCAATCTTCATCAAAGAAGCAGCAAGGGTTTTTAAAACTCCACTAAATTCAACCAATGCATCGTGTGCTGCTAATGCTTCAAACTTATTTGGTGCAGAAACAAATTTTTTACCTGTTATTTTTGCAATATGTTCAGCAGATTTTACTGCAAACTGCGGATGAGTGTTTAATCCGGTTCCAACTGCTGTTCCACCAAGAGCTAATTCATATAATCTTGGTAAGGCTGCATTAATTCTGTCTAAACCGTTTGATAGCATTTGAACATATCCGCTAAACTCCTGACCAAGTGTTAACGGAACAGCATCCATCAAATGGGTTCTGCCGATTTTTATAATATCTTTAAATTCTTTTTCCTTTACTGCAAGTGCATCACGAAGCTTTGTAACCATCGGAATTAATCTTCTGTGAATTTCTTCAACAGCAGCTATATGCATCGCTGTTGGAAAAGTATCATTTGATGATTGAGCTTTGTTTACATCATCATTCGGATGAATTGGCTTTTTACTTCCCATTTCGCCACCGGCAATTTCAATTGCACGATTAGAAATTACTTCATTTGCATTCATATTGGTTTGTGTTCCGCTGCCGGTTTGCCAAACTACAAGTGGAAAATGTGTATCAAGTTTTCCTTCAATTACTTCATCAGCAGATTTAACAATCAGATCAGCTTTATCTGCCGGAAGAGTGCCTAGCTCTTTATTAGTTAGAGCTGCAGCTTTTTTCAGAATGCCTAGAGCACGAATAAGTTCACGCGGAAATCTGTCTCCGCCAATTTTAAAATTCATTAATGATCTGGCAGTCTGTGCGCCGTAGTATTTATCTGTGGGCACCTGAATTTCACCCATTGTGTCTTTTTCAATCCGGTAATTCATTTTTAATCTCCCTGCTAAAATATTTTAGAAAAAAAATTATTTATCTGTTAGTTTAAAAATACTACAATTTTGTTTCAGATATACTCTTAAAGACTTCAGGAAATTTTTAAATCGGATAAATATGTTCGTTTTTAAGTTGTGAATTTCAATCAACTATTTCACGTGGTATATAACAATTTATCTGATCTTTACAGTGTAAAAACATAACCAGCAAAACATCCAGGGACCTCTTTAACAAACAAATCATTAAATATCTTTTTATAGAACTGAGATTAATAAAAAAGCAGATTGGAGATTGGATTTTTGGGATCTATGTTTTTTTAAGTTTGATAACATTCTTCTTTTTCCAATTGCTAAATAATGTCTTTGTTTGATTTGATAATTAAACGCAATTTAAATTTTAAAATTATATGGACATCTTTTGACTTAATCTTAAAATGTTAAGTAGTAATTAAAAAATAATTCGCGTAAGAAAAATTTTTATGCCAAAGAAAATGGAAGATTTTTCATATCTATCAGTAATTTATAGAAACATATTTACCTGCGATTAACCATTACCAATTATTAAAAATATCAGTCTAAATCTTTAGCTTACGTCTTATAAATAGAAATGTATTATTTCTCTTAACTAGTTTTGAGATGATTTTATGTGTGAATTATCAAAGTGATATAATTTTGCATAGCTTTTTATCTAAATAATGATATTTTAGTATTGAAATTCTAAAGGCACAAAAATTGAGAGGTTGTATTAATTATTTCTACTATCTAAAAATTATTTTATAGGATGAAATGAACATACCTTTAATTGACCGAAGCAATTACCTCAAAGGCTTATTAATAACAGCCAGACTTGATAAGGAGTTAAGTTCAAAAGAAAAGGAAATGTTAAAGACCATTTCCGAAAAATTAGGATTTGCCTCCGACTTCTTTGAAGAAACAATCAAAAATTTACTGACAAACAAATACATAGATTCTGATCCGATTGTTTTTTCTGATCAAAGTATTGCAACTTCTTTTCTAAAGGATGCAATCAGTTTAGCCTGTGTTAACAATCTTATTACAGAAGAAGAAATAGAGTGGTTAAAAAGTGTAGCTTTTGTAAATGATTTGAACTCAGACTTTATTGAAAAACAAATTAAGCAGCAAGGAAATACTAAAGGATCGATTTTAAACAAAGAATTCGCTTTATTTTCAATAATCTGATTTGCTCTCTGTAGTATAAATTTAAAATTTTCCTTTGTCGATTATTAGTCTAATCTCTAATTTTGGTTAAATATTTTTAAATAATTTAATCATTATTAAATGCCATTTCTTTAAGGACCTTACCATGAAAAAAATGAAAGCTCTTGTAAAAAAATATGCAAAACCGGGTATCTGGATGGATGAAGTGCCCGTTCCGGAATATGGACCAAACGATGTGCTTATAAAAATACATAAAACTTCAATTTGCGGAACTGATATACATATTTACAATTGGGATGAGTGGGCACAAAAAACTATTCCTGTTCCAATGCACGTTGGACACGAATATGTCGGCACTGTTGAAGCATTTGGCTCAAATGTTCACGATGTAAAAGTTGGCGAACTTGTCAGCGGCGAAGGTCATATAGTTTGCGGAACCTGCAGAAACTGCCGTGAAGGAAGAGGTCATCTTTGTCCAAATACAAAAGGAGTTGGAGTTAATCGTCCGGGATGTTTTGCTGAGTATCTTGTAATACCTGTTTCAAACATCTGGCATTGCGATCCCAAAATTCCAAAAGAGCTTTTTGCTATTTTTGATCCTCTCGGTAATGCAGTTCATACAGCATTATCATTTGATGTTCTTGGTGAAGATGTTTTAGTAACAGGTGCCGGACCAATAGGAATAATGGCAGCAGTAATTGCAAAACACTCAGGTGCAAGAAATGTTGTTATCACAGATATGAATCCTTACCGTTTAGAGCTTGCCAGAAAAATGGGAGTAACGAGAGCTATTGATGTAACGAAAGAAAAACTGCCTGATATAGTTAAAGAACTGGGTATGGTTGGTGGCTTTGATGTCGGACTTGAAATGAGCGGAAATATCCGCGCACTTAATGATATGATCGATGTAATGTATCACGGCGGAAAAATTGCTTTACTCGGACTTCTTCCGGAACATTCAGCAATTAATTTCAGCAAAGTAATTTTTAACGGATTAACATTGCGCGGCATTTATGGAAGAATGATGTTTGAAACCTGGTTTAAAATGCAGGCAATGGTTCAAAGCGGATTACCAATTCAACCGATCATTACTCACAGATTTAAGGTTGATGATTACATTGAAGGATTTGAAGTAATGAAATCAGGCAACTCTGGTAAAGTTATTTTGAATTGGCTGGAGGATTAAAATACTTAATTTGATGAACTTGCAAGGGTTCTTAGTGTTATTTAAAATTCATAAGATTTTTCAATCTTGAATTCTAAAATAAAGCAGGGATAAAATCTTTAAATTGATTTACTAATAGTCAGAAATTTGGTTCACAACGAATAGGTTAGTTTTCTAAAATATCTTAAGATTAAATCATAATATTTTCAATCTATTACATTTACTCGATGCCTAAGAATTCCCTATAACTTTCATTAGTGATAACTTCAGAATGTTTTGCGGGATAGGCATTCAAAAAAGTTAAAGGGATTTTCTTTTTTTTGTTTGTCTTATAAGAAAACTCGTAAGCGTACAAATCATTTTCTTTTCCTTCGATATAATCAATCTCTTGCTGCTGTGAAGTTCTCCAGAAAAAAGTTTTAGCATCAATGTTCAAATAAGAATTCATTTTAAGTTTTTCGGATATAAGGAAATTCTCCCACAACGCTCCTTTATCATTCCTTGAAGCAAGAGTATTAAAATTCGATATCAATGCATTCCGAATTCCGGTATCGTAAAAATAGACTTTTCGCAGTTTAGTTATCTCTGTTCTGATATTCCGACTAAATGGATGAAGCCTAAAAATAACAAAAGCCTTCTCTAAAATATCCAGATATTTAGTAACTGTGTCCTTATCAATACCAACCGTTCCTGCAAGTTCATTATACGAAACCTCACTTCCAATTTGTGCAGCCAAAGCAATAAGAAGCTTATCTAACACTTCGGGTTTACGAATACCCTGATAACTTAATACATCTTTAAACAGATAGCTCTTTGTAAGATCTTTCAACAAATCTTTTTTATTATTAGGATTAAGAACAACATCAGGATACATACCGTATAATATTCGCTCTTCCAAAAGTCTATTAGTTTCAAGCCAGCCAAATTCACTGCTCAATTCTCGCATTGAAAATGGATAGAGAGTATATTCAAATTTTCTTCCGGTTAATGGTTCGTTGATTTCGTTTGATAATTCAAATGAAGATGAGCCGGTTGCAATTACTTGAACATTCTTCAGTTCATCAACAAAAAGCTTTAAAGTGATTCCAATATTTTTAACTCTTTGTGCTTCATCAATTAACACAAGTGTTTTTTTACCAACAATATTTTTTAGCTTTGTAGAAGTTGCATCTGTTAACAATTCTCTTATATCAGGCTCATCACAGTTGAGATAAATTTCCTGCCCAGAAAAATTTTTACTAATTTCTTTTATGAGAGTAGTCTTACCAACTTGACGAGCACCGTAAATTACAATGAGCTTTCCCTTAAATAATCTTGATTCTATTGAATCTTGTATTTCTCTTTTTATCATTTAATTTCACTGATTTTCACAACAAACATAAGATTTTTCGATTACGATCGCAAATTCTCATAAGATTTTTCGATTATGATCGCAAATTCTTATGAGATTATGCGATTTTGATTGTTTATCGTTATAAATTCGTCAACTGGGTAAATTGAAAAGAGGAAAAATGATTAGTAGTTTATTTTGATTTTAAGAAATTCAGTATACAAATACGATTATCATTATTTTGATTTTTTCTTATTCTCCAAAGAATTCAGTTATATCAAACCAAAATTCTTTTATATCACCGTTTCGCAATCTGATTTTTAATAAATCATACTGTCTATCATCTTCATCTATCAGTAACTGATCAATCAGTTCCCACTTTTTATTTTTTCGATTATTTTTTTAATCAATTATTTTTTTCTTAATTCAATTTGTTACTCTAAATATTTATTTTACAGCTAATATTAAACTTTTATAGAAAAAGGTATTAAAATGAAAACCAAAACAAGATCACACTACAAAGAAATTTTAAACAACATTGAAAAAGAAGGACTATACAAAAAAGAAAGAATAATCACTACACCTCAAAGTGCACATATTAAAGTAACAACCGGTCAGCAGGTGTTAAATATGTGTGCAAATAATTATTTGGGTTTAGCTGATAATAAAGAAATTATTCAGGCAGCTAAGGACAGCCTTGATAAATGGGGATTCGGAATGTCTTCAGTAAGATTTATTTGCGGCACTCAGGAAATCCATAAAGAATTAGAAAAGAAAATCTCTGATTTTCTTGGAATGGAAGATACAATACTCTACACTTCCTGCTTCGATGCAAACGGCGGATTGTTTGAAACTTTACTTAGCGAAGATGATGCAATTGTAAGCGATGAATTAAATCATGCAAGCATTATAGACGGAATAAGATTAAGCAAAGCTCAGCGTTACCGTTATAAAAATTGTGATATGAATGATCTTGAAGAAAAATTAAAGGAAGCAAAATCAAACAATGCAAAAAATATTTTGGTTGCAACTGACGGTGTTTTCTCAATGGACGGATTTGTTGCTCCGTTAAAAGATATTTGTGATCTTGCAGATAAATATGATGCGATGGTAATGGTTGATGACAGTCACGCTGTTGGATTCATGGGAAAACACGGAAAAGGAACTCACGAATATAATGATGTAATGGGAAGAGTTGATATCATCACCGGAACACTTGGTAAAGCACTTGGCGGCGCAAGCGGAGGCTACACTTCTGCAAGACAAGAAATTGTTGATCTGCTTCGTCAGCGGTCGAGACCATATTTATTTTCAAATACAGTGGCTCCGAATATTGTTGCTGCATCTTTAAAAGTTTTTGATATGTTAAGCTCAACAACTCAGTTAAGAGATAAGCTTGAAGACAACACAAAATATTTCAGAGAAAAAATTAAAGCTGCTGGATTTAACATCAAAGAAGGCATTCATCCGATTGTTCCGATTATGCTTGGTGATGCTGTATTAGCTCAAACAATGGCTGCAAAGATGCTTGAGAAAGGTGTTTACGTAATCGGATTCTTCTTCCCTGTTGTACCAAAAGGAACTGCAAGAATAAGAGTTCAGATTTCTGCTGCTCATTCAAAACAAGATCTTGATTTTGCGGTTGAAAAATTTGCTGAAGTAAAAAAAGAAATGAATATTTAATCGGATTGATATATGAATAAAAACACCAAAACTATTTTAATAATTCTTTTAACTTTTACTGCTTTATCCTGTTCAAAAGAAAGTTATTATACACCGGAATCTGTTATCGAAGCGAATGCTAAATATATGAATGAAGAAAATTTTGACGGAGTTATGAATACTATTCATAAAGAAAGTCCCGATTATCCGGCAACTGAAGCAATGATAAAGAAAATTTTTGAGGTTTATGATCTAAGCTATAAAACTGTAAGTATGAGAGTTATTGAAGAAACTGATACTGAAGCTAAAGTTCAGTTTGAACAAATTACTACCAAACTTGCCGGACCGGAGTTTAGAAATAATGAGATAAGCGGAATACATACATTAAAAAAAGATGGTGATTCCTGGAAAATATATTCAACTCAGGTAAATGATGTTAAATATGTTGATTGAAACTAAGATAATTCCTGTGTCACGCTGAGTTTATCGAAGCGTGACCTACTGAGAAGTATTTTATAAATAATAAGACGATATTTCTACGCTATAGAACAGACAATGAATCTTAGTAATAATGCCGTCTTCGACAAGCTCAGACTGACAGATAATAAATATCAGAGCTGTGAAAAGAAATTGGTCATATTTCTAGTTCGCTCTGTATGATTATTCGGTTGCACCGAAAGCTTATGATTTTTTAACAGTCATTCTGACGAAAGTCAGAATCTTATAAGTAGAATTTATTTTTACAAACTCCAGAATAGTCACTCTTCGACTCGGCTCAGAGTGACAAATGGTAAAAATTCGAAAATAAATTAATATCAATTTGAAAAAGGATAACTAGCTTTATAAATTATATTAAAGAACTATGAACAATAAAATAGAAATTCATAAAGGCGATATAACAAAATTAAAAGTTGATACGATAGTAAACGCAGCTAACACATCATTGCTTGGCGGCGGCGGAGTTGATGGTGCAATTCATCGTGCTGCAGGTCCGGAATTGCTTGAGTTTAACAGAAAACTTGGCGGCTGCAGAACCGGTGAAGCAAAAATGTCGCCCGGATTTAATTTACCCGCTAAATTTATTATTCATACTGTGGGGCCAATCTGGAATGGCGGGAAGAATAATGAAGATCAACTATTAGAAAACTGTTATAATAATTCGTTAAAAATTGCTGCTGAAAATAATATTAAGACAATCGCGTTCCCTGCTATCTCAACCGGTATTTATGGCTTTCCTTTGGAAAGAGCAACAAAAATTGCAGTCAAAACAGTTAAACAATTTCTCAAAGAAGAAAGCTCAATAGAAAAAGTAATTTTCGTCTGTTTTAGCGAGCACGATTATAATGTTTATAAAGAAGTGGCAAATTTATAATAGTTGTTTTTCTGGGGAATATTTTAACTGTTTACCAAACATAACTTTTGTGCTCAATTCAAAAAGTTATGCTAAAACTCTGAAGACACCTTAACAGAAAAATCACTAAGATTATTTTTAATTAATATATATGACCGAAGTTCAGATAGAATCCAATTTCATTCTTGTAAAAACCTGCATCAGCTCGAACAATAAAATTATCCATATACAATCTAAGTCCGATAACAGGATTAATTATCCAGTCTATTGTATTCTTTGGGTATAAATCTTTATTTGCACCATAACCAATATCAACTCCGCCGATTAAACCAAAACGCCACCAAAAGCAATATCTTAATTCGATGTTTGAAAGAAATACTTTTGTTAATCTGAATTTATCCACTGGAACACCACGCAGAGTATTGTTCCCTCCAACAGGTATAGTAAGAAATGGTGAGGAACCGGATTCAGGAATTAAGATCTGCTCCATTACTCTGCCGGCAAAAATAAGATTCCTGAAAAATATTTCCTGAAAATAACGGGTAATAAATGCCTGTCTGAAAAAAGAATTTCGATTACTAAAAACATCCGGAGCATATTCAAGCTCCATTTCTAAAACATACCCGTTTGAAGGATTGATATAACTGTTTCTTGTATCCCATTTGCAATTTAAGTTTGTTGATAAATATTTTATTGAAGGAATTTCATTGAAAGGATTTTTAATTTCTTCAGAAGAACTTATCCTGATATCTCTTTCATAATTATATGTAGATAATGAAATAAATTTTAGCCCAATAAATCCTGTCAGATTTTTTCCGAATGCATGATTTACCAGAATTCTTGAATCAATAAATTCATATATACATTTATCTTCGTATTCTACTGAAGTTTGTTTATCAGAGGTTGGTCCTAAATCAAAATAATAAAGATCATAGTTTTTCCATTTATCATACTCAACCATTATATCCAATGCAAATGGGAATTCGGTTCCCTGCCGGCTTTCAAAATCAGGAGCAGAGAAAACAAACTTATACCATTGTTCACCACCGGAACTATTAAAAAGCAAGACATCAAAGCTTTCCTCTGTTTTAAACTGATCATAAAAGAAGGTTTTTACACCATAGCCTAATTTTGTATCAGTATCGTAGCTCAAAATAGGCAGAACTTCAATACCTGCACGATCGGATGAATCTGATTGAGCAAATAAATTAAGTGATAAATTGCAGTTAAAAGAAATTATCGTTGATAATATTTTAATTATTAATGACTTCAAGATATTTCTCTCCTATTATATTGACCTCAATAGAAAAGATTTAAATAATTATCTTCGGCATTATAATTAATTCACCGGTTAACAAATCATTAAATGAAACTATACTTTCCCAATCACTTTTGCCATCCATTTATAATTGAAAATCAAATTGAACTGAAGGTAAAAAATACATTTGTTTTGAATGTGTTGCCAACACCTCATAATTCATTTTTGCTGATAATAAAATTCTGATCTGTCTGTGCAGACTAATACTAATACCCGGATTTAAATAAATGAATCCGGTTAACATATCAGATCTTTTATCCACTTTTGTGTAACTTCCTAAAAAAGGAAATATAGGATATGAAGTTGATCCTGGTTCAAAGCCTAAAAGATTTTGTGTGTAAAATCCACCTATAACGAACCAATTAAAAAAACTCGAGTCATACGAAGAATTTATAGTCAAAGTTCCGAACGGATTGATATTTGTAGAGTTTCCTCTATCACCGTAAATCCCCCAGTCTTCATCTACCCCGAACATTGAGGTAGTTTTCGTATGAACAATTGTAATTGCTGAATAATCATAGGTTTGAATTGTAATTCCAATGTCTAATCTAACTATCGGTTTAATTGTATGGCTGTGGAATCCAATTCCTACGTTTCCGCCAAGTAAGCTTGTTTGTTCGCCACTTGAATAGTTAAATCCGCCAAAAACTGAAAAACCTTTAGTTACTTTAAAATCAACATCTAATCCAAGTGTGTAATCGGATAGATACCAGGATAGATTGTTTTTTTTCGCACGGTATGTAGAGTCATTACTAAGACGAAAACTGGAATTGTACCGGTCAACCGTTCTGCCGGTAATAACAGAACTATTGGTGTTAACAGAAATTCTTGGAGTTATAGTAATATCACCAACATCCTTGTTTATGTTAACATGAGTCGGCGGAGGACAAATTGGAGCCGTAACCTCAACATCACCAAGATAAATAGTTTCTTCGACTGTCATACAACCAAAAAAAAGAAAAAGCTGACTTGCAATAATTCCTATACTGATAATATTTAAATATTTCTTTAACATAAATCCTCCATAATTATTGACGAATAATTAACCCGCCTTAATAAGCAGCTTTGTTTATTTTAATTTAAGTAAAATTGTCATTTTGCTTTTAATATAATTTTAAACTTTTATATCGAAAATATATCCTAACAAAAAAATGAGCATCATTAATAAAGATATATACATCATTAAATACAGTGAATTGTCCTTTTGCTTTTCACTTTGCATTTTTTCCATCCTCCAAGGTTAATTATTTAGTTAACAACATTTTCTTTGTTTCAACGAATGAACCTGCCCGTAATTGATAGAAGTATACTCCGCTTGAGAGATTCTGACCTCCGTCAGAATGACCGTTGAATTCAACCTCATAACTTCCGGCAGGTTTGTATTCATTGACTAGTGTTGCAACTTCATTCCCAAGAACATCATATATTCTTAAAGTTTGATAACTGCCTACTGGCGACTGCCAACTGATCTTTGTTGTTGGATTGAATGGGTTGGGGTAGTTTTGAAATAATGAAAAACCTGTAGCTAAATAACTTTTCTCTGAGTTAATTGAGACAATGGGACTTGATGTAATAAATACGCCACTATCAGATCCAGCATAAACATATCCATTGGAACTTCCGCAAAATGCATTAACATAAAAATTCTTCAGTCCGTTATTGATAATATTCCAGTTATTTCCATTATCCGTTGATAAAAAAATTCCTTCTCCTCTGCTGCCTGCAAAAATATTTTGACCATTTAAAATAAATATGACACCTACCCAAACTTGAGAGATCGATAGGACTTGATCCCAGTTAATTCCCCAGTCGGTGGAATTGTAAACTCCACCCGTGACGCCAACGAATAATTTTTCTGTTTCAGAAATAGCCAAACCCACAATTTGATTTTGATTTAATCTCTCATTGATTGAAGCCCAGCTATCACCTTTATCAGTAGAAATAAAAGGTCCATAATTAAATGTACCTGCTACGATCGTGCTATCATCATAAATTTTTATAACCCAAACAAAACAACTGTCCAAACCAGAGAATGACCAGTTGGCACCAAAGTTAAACGAACGATAAATACCAGAGTAAGTTCCCGTAAAAGTAAGACCGTTGTTATTTACAGCTAAAGATTGATAATTGCCGGCTGGAATGCCTAGATTGAATTGAATCCAGGAAAGACCCTCATCAGAAGACCTAAATAATCCTGAAGATGAAGAAATATAAATAATATCATTTGAATCAATTGCCATATAGGAAATTATACTATTAATAAATAAAGAATCGCTACAGTTTAACCAGGTTTCACCCATATCAGTAGACTTATATACCCCACTTTGATTCGTTCCGGCAAAAATGTTGCCATTACTTGTTGAGCCAACAGCAAATACATTGAGATAATCACCAAAATTATTTTTAGGACCGTTAGTTAATTTCCAGCTAATCTCTTGCGGGAATGAAAATCCTTTTAAAAGAATTACTAGAGAAATTCCGAGTAATATATTTTTCATCTTTGCCTCCTAAAGAGATTTATTATCTTAATAACATCATCTTCTTGATTTCACTAAAGCTGCCAACCTGTAATTTGTAGAAATAAACTCCGCTTGAATATTTACTTGCATCCCATTCAACTTCATAACTTCCGGCAGGTTTGTATTCATCAACAAGTGTTGCAACTTCATTTCCAAGAACATCATATATTTTTAAAGTTTGATGACTGCCTACTGGCGACTGCCAACTAATTATCGTGCTTGGATTAAATGGGTTGGGGTAGTTTTGATTCAGAATAAATGCTTGTGGAATATTTTCTGTTTCTGATTCTTCGACAGATACAACTGAAAGAGTGTCGAAATTGCTATTGTAAAGTTTTTTTGATGTTACGGCAGAAACTCTTCCTTCAGTAATTGAACTAAGAGCGCTAGTTCCCTGACCAACACTATAGGCTACGAATATTTCATATTCTTCATCTGTGTCAAGTTCAAAGGGACCAATGTTTTGCATTTGTCTTTTATCACCAGCAAATGTACTAATCCATCCATAATTTGTAACCGGATCCCCCGAATACCAGAAATAAGGATTAACTTCGGAACAATTTACACCACCGCGAACCTGTCCGTAAGTCCAATTGCAAGGATCAGGGAGTTGACCAATTCTATTTAACCCTAACATATAATTCCGGGCTTCGAATGCAATAATTGGATCCATAAGGTTAGGATCACCGTTAATATATTCAATAGAAGAAGAAAGAGTCTGATTTTTAGCACCGGGATAAATTGTTACACCAATTTCCTGTCCGTGATGTACAAACGCAGTATCGAGTGGTGTATCAATTCCTTCATCGTAAATTCCATTCCCATTATTATCTACAAAGGTTTCACCTGGAATATAAACTCTTGGACCTTCAAGAAAACTTTGGAAAAATGAAGGGGGATTATTTCCGTAGAGTGGATCTGCACCGTCGTTATAAGTAAAGCCGCTTTGCAAAAGTGTATCACATCCAACAAGGTCATCCTGAGCGCCTCCTAAATCAGGGTCATCCCAAACTCCGAAATAAACCTCATTCATTGTGTCCGCAACCATACCAGTGTTTTTTATTCTGTACCGAATGAAAATGATATCTTTCAGTTCATCAACACTTGAATACACAAATACTGTTTGTCGTATTTCAATGCCTTGTGGTTCTACAGTATTCCATCTTCTTTGGCTGGAGGGAACACCATCGTGGTAAACACACCATAAAGTTTCATCTCCTAAGATGTCAGGCCGATCTTCCCAGGAATCCCATTGACCATTCATTGGTTCACCATTAGGTCCTACTTTATCTTCAGGTACATAAATACCATTTTCATCTCCGTCATAAAAATCTGCACCAAGAGTAACAGCATCACTCCAGTCCTGCCAGCTTTGACCAAAGGGAGGATCATCACTTCTTAGCTTATACAATTGAGCATCTGGATTATATGGATTTCCAAATGTTCCCTGTAAATAATCTTCGACAAGAGAAGCAGATGCAACTGCATTCGCCCAAAGCTGTCCGTTGCTGTAACCGCTTAAGAAAAATCCACCGGAAAAAAGAAAAACATTTCCTGCAAACTGTCCTCCAGAACCATTAGGCGGAACATTAACAGCTGCCAGTACACCTCTTCCGTTCAATGGCATATATACATTATTAATATCTAATGCATAGGCATCACCCATTTTCTGGGGAAACAAATCTGTTGAACAGCAAAGAACTGCAACAATTGATAAAATTTTCAGTCTCATTGTAACCTCCGATAAATATTTTATTTTAAACATAAATGACTATCATAATGACAGTCCAAATAAATTTTTTATCTCATTAAAATCATTTTCTTTGTTTCAACAAAATTTCCTGTGCGAAGTTGATAGAAATAAACTCCGCTTGAATATTTACTTGCATCCCATTCAACTTCATAACTTCCGGCAGGTTTGTATTCATTAACAAGAGTTGCAACTTCATTTCCAAGAACATCATAGATTTTTAAAGTTTGATGACTGCCTACTGGCGACTGCCAACTGATCTTTGTGCTTGGGTTGAAAGGGTTTGGGTAGTTTTGGGAAAGATAAAAATGAACCGGAAGCATTTTATTGTTTTCTTGAATACTTGTGTTCGAATCATAAAACTTAAATATCCTGCCACCATAACCAACAGCCCAGCCGTTGTTTTGATTAGTAAAAAACATTTTACTTATTGAATATGGATAAGCTAGTAGTGACCAGGTTATTCCTCCATCGAAGGTAACATAATTTTTATAACCAAGACAATAACCCTCTGTGTTTCCTCTGAAAATAATCTGACCTGTCCCGTATTGACCACTAAATGTTAGAGTATCCCATGTAAGACCTTGATTTGTTGTATGTGCTATCAAATTAGTGTAGGCGCCTGATGAATATTTGTTTCCATAGACCCAGCAATCATTAGATGACCGCAGAAACACACCGGTTAAATTGTAATGAATCCATAATTGGTTTGGGTCAAAATTTCCCCAGGCAACCTGCCAATAGTTTCCACCATTCGTTGTTTTTAATATTGTCCCGAAGTTACCAACTGCAAATCCAATTTGATCATTATAAAAATGTACGGTTTCCAATTCGGGACCGTTGTTTAAGTTCATATTTGTCTGCTGCTGCCAGTTGTTTTCCGAATCTGAAGATTTATATATAATCAGATTAAAATCCTTCTCACCTACAATCCAACCACTATATTGATCGGCAAAAAATAAGTCATTAAATCCACAGCTATCATAATTTGTAAACTGCCAATCATTACCTCCATTTTGTGTCTTTCCAATAATGCCGGAATAAGTAAAGGTAGAATAATCATAAAATTTATAGATAGAATTACCTGACTGCAATGAAGTGAAATCTATATTTATTAAATTCCTTGAGGCTGTATCTGAATAAATAACATTCCAATTTTCACCGCCATCAGTTGTTCTGAAAATTGAGTTATCTTCCGAAGCTAACCAGCCATTGTTGCTATCTACGAAGTCAACATCAATCAGATCATCTTTTGTAATGGAGCGACTTTTCGCTGTCCAGGTATATCCGCCGTCAGTTGTATAATAAATTGAGCCACCATCAGCCACAAGCCATCCTCTAGTTTCAGAGATGAATTTAATTTTACCAAGTTGTAAATCTATTTCTTCGATTTGGGATAGTTCGGTCAAAGTAACTCCACCATCCGTAGTTTTATATATCTTAGCTTCATAGCCATCAGAAACTGCTAACCAGAAAGTAAAGTTATTCTGAAAAAATAGATCGTAACCAAAAATACTATAGAAGTCGTCAGAGATTATTTCATTCGACTGCCAGTTGATTCCTCCATTGGTAGTTGAGTATAAAATTAGATTATTGCTAGTTGGGTAAATGGCTTTTTCACCAATTGCAAATCCATACTTTGAATCATAGAATTTTATGTAGGATAATTCATCGAGAGTATCAGTAAGCTGAGTTTCCCAGTTAATTCCGCCATCAGTTGTTCTAAGAATTTTATACATATTATTAAAATCGCGGATGCATATCCAACCGGAATCAATTGATGAGAAATGATTAGCATTCAATCCTTCCGTAGAACCATTTATCGCTGAAGACTTTTCTGCCCAGTTATTGCCGCCATCAGTTGTACTGAATATCTTGAATAATTGCTGGCTATTTTCGGACTTTTGAGTGAGGACTATTCCTTTATTATTGTCAAAGAAATTTAAATAAAGTGGTAAGAAAGAGTCTATTGAGAGTTGTTCCACCCAGGAATAAGCAAAATCAGTTGATTTAAATACAAAGCCGTAATCAGCATTCATTCTACTACCAACAAGCCAGATTGAGTTTTGTTTCATTTCTAACGCTGTGACTATAGTGTCATTAGCAAAATGTTTTATGTTCCAATCTATTCCCTTGTTAGTAGTCCAAATTAAATCACTAAATAGTGTATAGAATGAAAACAATTTAATTCCTGTTGAGATTACAAAGTTATCAGTTCCCTCCAGATCGATCAGGTAGGTATCCGTGGGATATGGAAATTTTAATGTCCATCTCTCATTATTAAAATTAGCAAATGAACTTTCACCCGATTTAAATAAAGCATCTTCAGGGTTCAACTGTTCTTTTCGAGGGTTTTCTTTGTTGTTAAAAATGGAATATTCTGTTCTGTTAAAAAACCATTTTTCATTTCCGTTTATTTGCTGCATTTTATAGAAAGGAGAATTCTGTGCAGTGACTGTTGACACACCTATCAACAGAAATACAACTATTATGATCAACATTATTAAACTTTTCATTTTAACCTCCTAAAAAATTTTTTGTTACTTATCTCATCAAAATCATTTTCTTTGTTTCAATAAATTCATTTATTCGAAGTTGATAGAAATAGACTCCGCTTGGATAATTTCTTGCATCCCACTCAACTTCATAACTTCCTGCAGGTTTGTTTTCATCAACAAGAGTTGCAACTTCATTTCCAAGAACATCATAGATTTTTAAAGTTTGATGACTGCCTACTGGCGACTGCCAACTAATTATCGTGCTTGGATTAAATGGATTAGGATAATTCTGTTCAAGTCTAAACTCAACCGGGGTAAATCCATTATCAATTGATTCTAAATTTGTTACTACATTCCCTTTGTATTCCGGCGAAATTATCTGCTTATAGATAATATATTCAGTTAAAACCTGAAATTCACAAGAGTCAGCGTATAAGTATGGATCTATAATATTGATGTTTGTGCCGATAATAAAAGGGTTACTTAACGCATAATAAAGGAATTCATTTGTTGTGATTGAATACTCTGTCTGGAGATCAAGCGGCGCCCCTCCGACTTCTGCACCAATAATTCTTTCGCCAACAGGTTTAGACAAATCATATACATAGCTCATCCCAGAAACCTGAGGTAATAGTTCATCATTATACTCTGCATTTGAAAGACCGAACTCTAACCCCGCAACAAGATCAGCACCAGTAAGTTTTATTTTAACAATCCTGTATCCAAGTCCGTTAACAGTGTTGAAACCATAGCCTACAACTCTGAAAGCATCTGCGGCAACAAGCGGACCCTCATAAATTGGCTGTGCAGTCAATCCGCCAACAGTAATTCCGATTTCTGTTCCGGTTTTCCATCTGTATGCATCAGTTACAAGATTTCCAATAGGTGTATCGTGTGCTCCTTCTTCACCAAGATTTACAGCAACCTCTTCAAAGAAATCTGTAGCAGTTCCGATTTGCTGAGAGTAAACAGGACCCCAGGTGTTCTCAATCTCAGTTATCAATCCATCCACTGTGGCTTTAACAGTTGGTTCTTCAGGAACAGATTCATCCAGATTGATTAGTTGATAGTCAAGCAATTCCATTCCGCTATTACTTACCGATATTTTCATTTTGCCAACGCATTTGTAGAAGGCATCAGCCTGAACTATGTACGTTGTGCCGCCAAGTGGATCTGTTACTTCAACAGGCTGATCAGTTCTTAGATGATCGTGAGCACTTATGATAATATTAATCCCCGGAATGTTGGAAGCCAAATCCTGATCATAAAGAATTCCAAGATGTGAAAGACAAATAATCAAATCGCAGCCAAGCGAATTCAATGTATCAATCATTGCCAGGGCAGTTCCGGCAATATCATCACTTATTACTGCCGGATCGGGTAATGAAAAAAGATTTGTTTCGGGTGTAAGCAAACTGAAAATACCGACCTTAGTATTTCCCAATAGCTTTGTAGTAAAAGGAAAGATATAATCTTTTAATGGCTGCACAGTTGGATCATCTAGATTCAGATTTGACGAAAGTAATGGAAAACCGCTGCCGGGTGGAAATGAATTACGCAAAGCAGTATCAAGCATTGCAGGTGTTAAATCAAACTCGTGATTACCAACAGCCATTGCATCAAAACCAAGTGATGCCATAAGCTGAAATTCAGGAACTCCGAAAAATTTATTAAAAAAGAAATCACCGATAAAAAGATCACCCCCGTGAAGTGTTAAAACATTTTGCTCACTCATCTTTGTCATTCCGATGATTGAAGCTGCACGGCTAATACCGCCCTGAGTTCCTTCTAAATTCAGATCTCTTGTACCAAGTGGTGCCAAACAGGAATGAGTGTCGTTAACGTGGAGAAGTGTTAATGTGTCCTGGGAATAGTTTTGAACATTTATCAAAACAAATGCGATAATGAACCAGAAAATATTTTGCATTTTTGCTCCTTAAATATTTAATTGAATTTCGAGTTAAAAGTACAATTTGCTTTTTGGGTGTTTGTCATGAAAATGTAAAAAGATCGTAAGTCGTTTTAAACCCATCCCATTTTAACATACCATTGGTATGTATTCATAAAACCTTCGTACAATGAAACCTTTTGAGTAAAGCCCAATTCCTGCTTTGCTTTTTCAATTGAACAATTCCACATTGCTTGTGTAAGTTCCCTTGCTTTCTGAATATTCAGAAACACATCGTTTTTGAAGATTTTACCAGCCAATTCATTAATTCCGCAAACCAGATAAATAAAACAATGCGGTATGTACACGTTTATCGGTTTCTTATTAACAATCCGGGCAATAGTTTCACAGATTACTTCGTTAGGATAAGCGACTTCACTTCCGATAAAATACACCTGTCCTTCCGCAATACTTTTTGTTGAAGCAGAAATTATTGCTTCGACAAGATCTTCAACGTAAATCATATTGGTAAATTTGCTGTTCAATCCCATACAAAGATTAAACCCCCGTTTTATAGACTTGATTAGTAAATAGAAATTACGTTCACGCGGACCATACACAGCAGACGGACGAAGAATTGTAATAGGAATTCTATCTTTATAAGCAAGCAGTTCTATTTCAGCAAGCATTTTACTTTTTCCATAATCGGAAACAGGATGGTATGCAGTTGTTTCATCAACCGGTTTGCCGTCTATTGACGGACCGACAGCAGTAAGACTGCTCAGATAAACAAATCTTCTTAAGTTGCGGCAATGAGCTGAACAAGCTTCAACAAGCTTTTTAGTTGCCAGGTAATTTCGTTCATAATATTCTTTATAGTATTGAGCTTGAGTTACCCCGGCAATATGATATACAATATCAACATCACTCAGAATATTTTCCCAATTAAGATTGTCATTCAGATCTTTTATAATAATTTCTACATTCAATGATTTTAATTCTTCAGTATTTAAATAGTCTCTTGAGATGCATCTTACTGAGAATCCCTGCTTGCACAATTTCTCAACAATATGGCTCCCGATAAATCCTGTTCCACCTGTTACTAAAGCTTTCATATTAACCTCACTGATAATTTTGTAAAACAATTAATAGATCAAGTGTAAATCCTATCAGAACATGAAGTATAAACGGATACAAAATTGATTTTGATTTTAAGACCATTAAGCCGAACAAAATTCCGCCAAAAATTGAAGCAAAAATTTCCCCAGCAGGCATACCTATATGCCACAGGCAGGAAGGAACAGTCTGGATACATATTGCAAGCCAATCACCCATATATTTCCGTAGCCCGAACAGTATAAAGCCACGGAAGAAAAACTCCCATGCACTATAGAAAAACACCATACGTATAACTTCATATCTGAGAAAAGAAAAAACTGATTCACCCGCAGCTTTGTCGAGCGGATAGAATTCCAGCATCTCACGTGTACCTGATGAAGGATATAGCAGCAGAACAGCTATTAATGGAAAGATCAACAAGATATACTTCATACCGGTTTTCAGATTTCCGAAACCTAATCCATATTCCGATAGTGATTCTTTAAAGGTGATTTTAATTAATAAAAGAGGTATGATGCCCAGCAGAAAAAATGCTGATGCAAACATGTATACTGAAGCTTTGAATTCGGAAGCTTCAGGATAATTGTTCATTGCGAATTCAAAAGAACCGATATATCTGTGTAAAGCCGGAATGAAAGCAGAAGCGAGCAATATGATCCCTGGTTTGATTTCGGTTTTCTGTATTGCAAGGCGCAAGTCAATTATATCTGATACTTTCATTTTATTTTCTACTGTGTTTGTTGCTGTTAATCCAGTTAATAGTTTTTTCCAAAGCATTACTGAAGGGCGTGATCTGATAATTAATTTCTCTGATTGCTTTGTTGCACGATAAAGCCCAGTTCATTGAAAAGATTTTAACCCAGCCCGGAGTAATTTGAGGATGGTAATTGAAAACACGGGCAGTTGCTTGCATCAAACTGCTGTATAGTAAGCCTGCTGTTTCAGGCACGTAGATCATAAAATAATTCTTACCTGTCTGTTGTTTAATTAATGAAAAAAGCTCATTGAAATTGAGATTTTCTCCTCCGAGAATATATTTCCCGCCATTTTTCTCGTGTCGCATTGCTGAAATACAACCGGAAGCTACATCTTCTACAAAAGCATAATTACCTATTGCGTTTCCATCGCCAAGAATGAACCTGAACTTTCCATTTAAATACAAGTCAATCATTTTTGTAACAGAATTTCCTTCGGAAAGTAAGCCGGGTCCAAATAAACGAGTCGGATAAACTGTAATTATTTCAAGACCCCGGTTTAAATAGCTGGATATAATTTCTTCAGCTTTAATTTTTGAAGCTTCATAATCGGTAAAAGCATCAACTGATCTGATTGTATTTTCATTCACTAATGAAGAACCGGATGGTCCGAAGATTAGGCTTGTTGATGTAAATAAAACCCTGTTCACTTTGTATTTTAAAGCAGAATCCAAAATATTTTTTACAGCAATGCTGTTGTGGTTAAAAAACAAAGCTGAATCCTTTGCCCAGTTTTTTGCATAAGCTGCCAGATGATAAACCTGATCACATCCTTTAATACAATCTTCAATGCTTTTACGATCAGTTATATCACCTTTGAAGATTTTGATATTTCCGTTTGAGGCAAACGATATATCGGATGAAGGTCTGCAAAGAGCATGAATTTGAACATTCTGTTTCAGTAATTGTCTAAGCAAAACATTGCCGATAGAACCCGTTGCACCGGTAATCATTATCTTCATTTTCTTAATTTCCTTTCATTTTTTCTTTTTATCTATTCATCTGATAGTGAACCCGAAACAGTTACAGAGTTCATCAGACTATTGAAGAAAACAAAAATATTTTCGGTAATTTTCTTAAAAGCCGGCAGAAGTTTAATGAGCAATATTGCGAGAAGTATTCCAACTATTCCATCCCAGATATAATGATATCTTCCGTACACTGTTGAAATGTAAATCATCAGAACAACCGGAAAAAAGAAATAGTAAAGCTTGCGGTTTACTTTATTTAAAGCGAATAACATTATCGTTGAAGCAGTGCAATGAGGGCTTGGTAAACTTCCGCCTGGGAAATGAGCTTCATTTCTTAACAGTTCTCCGAGATATGCAAATATCCCTCCCTTAAGTGATACAGAATATTGTGCCGGATTAAAGTAAGTCTGACTTGCAACAGGAAACAGCATAAAGCCGATAAAGCAGAAAAAATATCCCAGACTCAGTATAAACAGATATTCACCTAATCCATCTTCAGATTTACTTTTATATGAAACAAATGCAACTATCGCAAGCAAAGGAATGTAAACAATATATACAAACATCATTACTTCAGTTAAAACAGGAGTTGTTATTTTCTCCAGTATCAATGAGGTTTCCGAACCAAGAATTGAATGCTCGATTGTCAGTAATTTGTTGTCCTGCCACTCATTATAAAATATTAACTGAAAGTCTGAGGTTTTACCAAAGAAAACAGAAAAAAAGGCCAATACAAAAACAGTCTGCATTAAGGCACGGAATGGCTTGCTGTTAATTCTGCTTATTAATATTACAGCAGTAATTGAGATTATTCCGGTTATTATTAAATCCTTTAATGTTTTTAAAGGATCATTAAACCTGAACGGAACAAGAAGAACCAATACTGTAAAGAGAGATAACAATGCAATTATTACAGCATTAGCAGGCAAATATTTATCCTGCTTTTTCATTTTAGCTCCTTAACAGTTTTATAACTTGTTTTATTTCTGATACATTCTTCCAATTCAATTTTCAAACTGCCCAGCAATACTTCTACTTCAGCATAAACAGGAATAGCCGCGTCATCGGCTGTAATCCAGCCTGTAAAATCACCCGACATCCCCTGCGATGTTCCTCCTTCCCATTCTGCAATACCATAATATTTTCTTGTCAAAACCGGTTCAGGGAAAGCATCAACTGTAAGTTCTTCCTTTGTATCGGTGAAGACTATTTTTGTATTTTCAATCGCTCCCTCAATCATGGTAGGTACATTAAAAGTTCTTCCGGCTTTTGATAGAGCGCGCGTAAAAAAGAAAAGTGAAGGTCCTTCAACATAGCGAGGAGAGTTGTAAATAGTGTCGGAAAAAATCTCTTTTTTGTTAACATCATCAATGATTTTTACAGATGCAGTACCTGTAGTCTGATTATAAGAGGTAAATATTTTGGTTTTTTCACTGCCGTTTATAAAGTCACCGTAATACGAAACAGACATACAATTCCTTACATCAACAATCGACTCATTATATTCTTTAATATTAATAAAGAACAATCCGGGGCTAGATTCAACCAGCATGCTTATTTTCACATAGTCAGAATTTCCGTCAATTGATTCTGTTTTTATCGTAATGGTTCCAAGACGGATAAAAGTCCACTTAACTTTATAAATCAGTGTTTCCCCCGGCTGGAACACATTATAATTTATTTTTTCGTTTTGTGTATATCCTGCAGAAAATAAGAGCACAAAGAAAATTGATGCAATCTTTATAATAGTTTTCATCTTAACACCTGTTAATTACTTTTTCGGAAAATTCTACTCAATGATATTTTTATTTTTGTAGACGGTTGTCAGGGAAATGTCATGGTAAAGTAAAAGTTTCTGCTTACTCAAAATGTATTTGGTTGATGTTCCGGAATTTGTTAGATGAGTTATTAACAGAAAGAAGAATATTATAATCCGAACCCGGTGTTTTCAGTTATATATATTCGGGATTAATCAGAGTAAATAATATAAAATGTATCAAATATTAACTATTAAATCTTAAGAATCAGCAGCAGATACAGTTGATACATTATAGTGCCTGGATTTAAGAATAATATTTTTTAACCTTATTGCACTTCTCGATATTAAAACTTAAATTTTTTGCAGCATCTTTTTATACAATAAGTTAACCTGAGTAAATCCTTTAATTTTTAGGAGGCAAAATGAAAAGTGCGCTTAATAAAAAGTCCGCACTTTTACTGATTGACATTATCATTATAATTGTCTGCGCCGGTGGATTTTATCTTATTATTGAAAAGCCAAATATTCCTTTTGGATTAAACTTAGTTAACGATCACCTTACAATTACAAATTTTAATGAAGGTAAAACCGAAATCGAAGATGGAAGTATTCTTTTGTCTGTTGATAACTACGAATTTAATGATTGGGAAGAATTAGAACTCTACTTAGACGGTAAGAGGATCGGCGATATTGTTAATATTAAAATTAAAACTGCTGATCAGATAAAATCTGTTCCTGTCTCACTTATAAATTATTACGATCTTCCTACTCTGATAATTATAGCAATTGTGGCATTAGTTTTTATCGGGATGGCAATGTTCGTTAGAATTGTATCCTGGGAAAACTACTCAGCAAAACTCTTTCACTGGGCAAGTGTTGGGCTTGGAATTATAATAGTAAACACAGCCGGAATATATCGCACAGAAATATTCAGCTATGGGTATATAAACCGGCTGATCTGGTTTTTTGCTTATAGTTTTACTCCTGTTCTTTTTATTCACTTCACTTCTTCATTTGCAAAGAAAAAAGTCCGTGGAATAAAGTATATACTCTGGTTTTTTTATTTGAGTGCATTGATTAATGCATTAATTCTCAGTTACCTGTTTCTTAAAACAACGCTCGGCGGTGATTTGGAATATGGCAGATATTATGTGCTCTTCTTTGATTCGTTTTTCCGATTGTTCTTAATTACCTGCATTATTATATCAATCACAATCTGTATTTATGCATATAAATCAACAAATGATATTGAAGAAAGAAAACGACTCCAATGGCTGCTGCTTGGATATTTTATCGGACCATTAAGCTTTATAATTTTTTGGGTTGTTCCCATATTCCTCAATGAGAAGGGTCTTCTTCCTGAATCTTTTATTCTGTTATTATTTACAGCAATCCCAATAACATTCAGCATTGCAATTGTAAAATATCATCTGATGGATATAAACTTAATAATCAGAAGAAGCGTTGTTTATTCAATAATATTGATTTTCATTGCTGCTTTCTACATTGGTATTTCAACACTAGTAGCTTTTTTTATCCGCGGAATGAATCCGGCATTTCCAACAATAATAACTGCAATTCTTGTTGTGTTTGGATTACAGCCAGTTAAAACAAAAATTCAGAAGTTTGTTGATAAAAAGTTTTTCAGAGTTGAGTATGATTTCCGTGAAGAGCAGAAGAAATTTTTAGATGATATAAAAGCCTCTGTAGATATACAAACTCTTGCAAATAAAATTGTAGCTCAGGTTAATTTTTTAATTCCAACAGATAAAATCGGATTTTTTATTTTAACTCACCCCAATAACAAAATAAAGTTGATTGCAAATCAAGGATGGGATTTGCTTAAAGGAAGAAGCCTGCAATTCGATACGGAGAATTTAAAAACCAACTTTTTATTCCCGGTTGCTATTACTGATAAAGTTGAATCCGGTATAAAAATAGAATCAGCAGATATCAGAGTTTTTAAAAGATGGGGAATGATTCTCGTCTTCCCTGTAAAATCTCCAGCGGGAGGTGTGCTTGGCTTTATAGCTTTAGGTTCAAAAAAATCCGGCTCAAGATATTTTAAAGATGATATTGATCTGTTAAATACAGTGTCGAATGCTTCTGCCCTGGCAATTGAAAGGATAAGATTTCAAGAAGAGCTGATTCTCGAAAAACTTGAAGCAGAAAGACTGGAAGAGCTAAATGAATTAAAATCGTTCTTTATGCAAACTATTACTCACGAACTCAAAACGCCACTAAGCTCAATTAAAATGTTTGCAGAGAAATTGCGTGATCACCCATTACTTACTAAAGAAAAATCGGATCTTTATTTAAAGGTGATTGATGGAGAAAGCGATAAGCTTAAAGGACTTATTGATAATATTCTGGACTATGCAAGAATTGAGAAAGGAATGCAAACATATCATAAATCCCGGATTGATCTGATCCCCGTCGTTCATAAAGCAGTTGATTCAGTTCAATATCAGTTTATGATGAAGAAACAAAAAATAGAACTTATAATTATTAACGATACAATAAATATTTGTGCAGACGAAACAGCTGTTGAAAGAGCTATTTTGAATTTACTGACTAATGCTTCTAAATATTCCTGTGAAGGAAGTTCAACCACCATTTCTGTATCTCAAGAGAATAGTTATGCAATTGTGCAGGTTACCGATGAAGGCTGCGGCATCTCTGCAGAAAGCTTAAAAAATATTTTTGAGCCCTTTATAAGATTAGAAGAGAGTCTCAACAGGAACATTGAGGGTACGGGACTTGGACTTGCAATTGTTAAGCATATTATGGATAGACACGACGGAAGAATTGAAGTTAAAAGCGACGTGGGTAAAGGAAGCTGTTTCTCATTGTTCTATAAAATAGAAGAATAATATATTTTTTAACCGGAATGAAAGACTACAAGGAGGCATAATGAAAAAAATATTAATAATTGAAGATGATCCTGCAACTTTGCGCGGGCTTGAAGAAACTTTTTCTGAAGAGCATTACCAGGTAACAACATCTATGTCTGGTCAAATGGGTTTTGATAAAGCAATGGAAGAAAATTATGATTTGATTATTCTTGATTTAATGCTGCCTGATAAAAACGGGATAGATATTTGTAAAGATTTAAGAAATAAAGGAATAAATACACCTGTTCTGATGTTAACAGGAAAGAAAGAAGAAGTGGATAAGATTATAGGTCTTGAAATTGGAGCTGATGATTATGTTACAAAACCGTTCAGCGTAAGAGAAGTTGTTGCAAGAGTAAAAGCTTTATTACGGCGTCCACAGGAAATAAGACCGGAAATTGAAGATTACTCATTCAATGATGTTTATCTGGATTTCAAAAAGCAGGAAGCAAAAAAAGGAAACCAATATCTTGAATTTTCTGTAATGGAATTTAAACTGATGAAATATTTTGTTCAGCGGGAAGGAGAAGTAATTGACAGAAATCAACTGCTCGATGAAGTCTGGGGATATGAAAATTATCCCTCAACAAGAACAGTGGATAACTTTATCCTTAATCTCAGAAAAAAGATTGAGGACGATCATTCGGACCCAAAACACATACTTACGATTCACAGAGCAGGCTATAAGTTTGTGAAATAAAGATTTAATCAATAAAATTTTAAAATCACTTACTCCGGAGTAATGTTATATGGCTTAAGTTGGCTTAAATCAATTCCATCAACACCTTGCGGAAATCTTGCAAATTTTTTCACTTCATTCCAATATATCTCATCCGGATATTCTGCTTCATATCTGTCTCTTGAAGATTCAAGAATTGTAGTTGGTATTCCAGTAACAAGCCATACGGGAGCACTAATAATAAGAAAAAATCCGTGTGAAATTGTAGATACTATACCACCAGCCGTCCAAAGCCCATAACCTGTAGCATTTTTACTGTCTAATTCAAGAATACTGCTTTTTATTTTATTCTTTGGTATTTGATAAAGAGTATCATACAGCAAAAAAACTGTTGAACTGTCTTCTGCAATAAATTCTCCGCTGTATTGCATTCCCAAATCTTCAGAATCTAAGCTGTTAGTCTCTGTAATTATCGTAATCCAGCCGCCATAAATATTTTTAGGGATGTCTTCTGTTTTGGGCAACCAATCTGCTGGAGCATATGTAGTTGCACAACCGATAAAAATTAAGGCAGATATAACTACTATAATGTATAATAATTTATTATGGTAACACATATTTACTACTCCAAAAAGTCTCTTCCATCTCAGCTTCGTTTTTTTTGAACTGAGGTGCAAGGTCTTTATAATATTGTTGTGGATTAAATAACATTTGAAAAACCTTGTCAGGGTTTTCTTCTCCTAACCATTCATTTCTCATCCATTCGAGATAATATCCTTGGCTCTCTAAAAATAATTCATAATTATTATAATCTTCGGGCAATATGTAATTAAGAAAATATTCATTCCCCGGATATGTTATTAAAACCGAATCAGGATTTATCAGAGATTCCACTACATTACTATTATAAAAAGATGAAGGTGTAGCAGAAGATGGTGAAATAATTATCGGTTCAACTTCATTACCAATATCTGCAATTGCTAAATAGTCAATCCGCCAAAGCCCTTTAGCCATTTTTAATTTTACTTTTGCTGATGAATTTTCAGATGCTTGATACATATTTTTGTTTAAAGGAACTATTTTAATTTCCGTAGCTATTGGACCGGTTTCGCCGACTTCACCAACTTTTTCCCATTCTCCGTTTTTATTTTGCATTAATACATCAATATTGCCCAGAACTGAACGCGGATTTTCGAGTAGTGATTTGAATTGTGTTCCGCTACGTTCAACATTAGCAAGCCATTCGCCAGCAGAAGATCCTAAGTAAGACAGCGTCTGATAAAATAGAAAAGTTGTTAGCAATGTTTGCCGTGCAGCTATAACAATCCCGACATCTTTTGATTCCTTAATTTGGAAATCAATTTCAATAGTTTCTCTTTCAGCCAGATTGTTAGAATCAGCTACACTGAATCTTTCAATTCCATCAAATGAGCAAAGCTTTTCTGATATATCTCCTTCAGAAGCAATGATTGAATTAGGTTCGCGTAAATAAGTTGCCTGTAAAAATTTTCCATCTTGTGTGGAGAATACTCTTCCCTCATCAGATTTTTGTAAAGCTAATAAGTTAGCTGATCGAATTATATGTGTTTCGTATGCTTCGTTCCTCAATTGAATTGAAAAATTTCGGCTATTTGGTTTTATGCGGTATAATGCATCTATGTCTTTTTCTTCTAGAGACGGCAAAATACTTGAAGAGAACCCTTCAGCCTGAACAATGTAATCATTGCCATTGAAAGTGTAAAAAGTCGGACAAGAGCCAAAACAAGCTTTTGGATTTGCCAAACAGATGACAGTAACTATACCTGATATCACTGTTATAGCAGTAAGAGCCCCCCCCATGGATGCACCGATTTGATTAGTTTCAGCTAAAACAATCTCCTTCATCGGCAATTTATAATTGTTTTCAGCGATTAATTCTCTCTGCGGATTAAAGAGTTTACCAATACCTTTAACAGAGTCTTTCTTTGAGTTTATCTCCCATTTTTCAAGAACATATACATCACCATTCTTCATATGCAGTTTAATATATGGTAGATTTTCAGAGCTTTTCATGATATTAAATTGTTCGGGAGATTCAGAAATTCTTTCTATTCTCGAACCACTGCAATTGGGGTGAAATATCAAGCTTACAGAAATAAGCAGTAGCAATATCCTGGCAGGAAGAAATTTTAATATTTTGTTAATAAACTTCATTTTATTCTCCTTAATTTTTTTTAAAGTAGTATTAAAAAACCAAGGCATATCGAAAAACTATTCATAACAATTTCGGTGTTTCTAGTACCTGTCTGATATGAATAATCATAAGAAAACACATAAGAACCAGAATGATTACTATAATTTATTTCTAATCTGATAGCTGTTTCGGAAGAATAAAAATATTTTAATCCGATACCAGCATTAAATACTTTGGTATTAAAAGAATTATCAGATTTTTCAGTGTTAGGCCCATAGTTATATTCAGAGTTGGGTGAAAATAAGTTGCTCAGCCCATAGCCTGCCTTCAAAAACGGAATTACCCTTTTACCGGGAATGACAAAGTTGTACAAGATATTTCCGAGGATTGTTACGGAGATATCATAATCGGTTAAAAGATTAAGATCAAATTCAGGTTCAAATTCCAATCCATCAATTATACAATAAGCAACTGAAGCTGTAAGAATCAAATTAAATAATCTGTTATCAGAGCTATAGGATGACTTATGATATAATGAATCATCATAAGATAAATTACTAATCGTAGTATTTTTCTTAGGAATGCCTAAACCAATATTAGTACCAATATTAAATTCAAAATCACCTTTTTTTAAAAATGATAAAGATTTAATTTCTCTAACCTGGGGATAAAGGTTAACCATTAAAATTATAACTATAAAAAATATTTTTGTTTTCATTTCAAGCCTCACGTTTGTTTAGTTAAAACTTAAGAAATTACATTTAACTAATTGTCAAACTGCTGTAAAAACTTTGTAAGTAAATTGTAAAAACCAGATTAACTTTCACCCACGAAATATTTATTACAAATTAAAATCAATCTGTGCCATCGGAACAATTAACAAATTATTTGATGGGTCATTAAGTCCAAATTCATAAAATGCTCTCACCCCGAACAGGATTCTGCTGTATTCATTAATATTGAAATAGACTCCGGGTGTAAAATGAATAAAACTCCCCGTTGTTTCACCACGATAATCATTAGTAATGTTTTCATTGAATATAAAAGGAGGGAAAAAGAACCAATCATAGTCTATTGATTGCGGTTCAAAATCCAATAAGGATTGAACGCTGTAACCGGCGTTTAAAAAGAAATTCAATATCCAATCTTTTTTAGCTGAGTTAAGTGTTAGGTTTATAAAGGGATCGAAATATACTTTCTCGTCAATGTCGTGATAAAACATAACATATTCATATGAATCGCCCCAAAAACTAGTTGAACTTACTTCAGCAATTGTATGTGCATCAAAACTAATATTTTGAATATGAAAACCAGCATCAAGACGATATCCAAATCCATTCTTAAAGCCGAATAATCCGATTCCGCCGGTACCACCTCAAAGTGTTTTTTTATTTCCACTAGCGTAATTAAGACCACCAAACAGAGCAAAGTTTTTTGAAAGTTTCAGATCAAAATCAATTGCAGCATTTACGGATGCAAAATTCCAGGTTAAGTTTTGTCCCTTATAAGCATAGCGGTTATTTGAATTTTTCTGATAGCGAATGGTTCCATCGGGGTTATATATAGTATCCACCTGGTAAACACCCATTTGGTTTACCTTTGGTGTTCCTTCAGTTCTCGCCTTGATTTCTTTTTTAGGATTATAAGCAAACCTCATAGAAACTGAAACTGATGGCGTTTCGGTACTATCAGTAATATGAACCGGTGATTGATTTATTGGGGCTTTTACTTCAACATCCTGCAGGTAGAGAGTTTGGACTGTAGTGCAGCCGGTTAAATATAAATAAAGAATGAAAACGATTGACAGATAAATGTTCTTTTTCATAAGACACCTTTTTTAATCATGATTAAATGCATCTGAAATAGATGCTGAAACTATTAATGCTGCGGTAACAAAACCCACGGCAGCTACTCCCAGCACAAGTCCGATAGTACCTCCAACATCAAGCTTATCCTGTTCGAAACTTAATATATCATTCATAGCAATCTTACCCGTATAAGTATTGCTTTTCCCTAGTTTTATTGTTCTTCCTTCCCCTGATAGAGTATCATTTTCTATTTGATAATGACCGGGTAAAAAATTATAGTTGTTATAATCTACGGTTGTGATATTGATTTCGCTGTCGAAATCTATCCGGGCAAGCCCTTCGTTAAGATCTTTCCTGCTGATGACTTCTGAAGAATAGCATCCTAAGAAATTCAGCATCGATAAAATCAGAAAAGTGATAAAACTTTTATTAAACATTGTTATCCTCTTTTTTTACTTATAACATAAATCCAAAACTTATTCCACCCGAAAGAAAAAATTTTGACTCTGCTGAACTATTATAGAAAGGAGTAAACAGAACTCTTAAAACAAATCCGCCCCGGCTTGTATATCTGTATCCAATAATTCCGGTTAACGCCACTGCAGATAATTCTCCTGCTTGTAAACCAAACACCTTAATATCACTTCCGGATAAATAAACGGCGCCTAATCCAGTTTCAAATTTTGATCTTGCTCCACCGATAAGATAACTGACTGTAAGCGGAATATGAATGAAAGTACCTTCTACGAAAATCATCCCCGGTGTAATACCAATGCCTGCTCTTAATGTTAGACTTTCTGTCAGCAGCCTTTCATAATTAAGTGAATAAATAATTCCATTTCCGCCAAGTTCAAAATATAACTGGTTTTTCTTATTTGCTTGCTCAGATAATTGTGCATAAGAAGCGAAACTTGTTAATAAAATACTTATCAGTAAAAGTGACTTAAAATTTCTTTGAGCCTTCATTTTATACTCTCCAGGAAAAAATTAATGATATTTATTTATAAATTCCTCTCAGATCGCCAATTGCAAAGTTCGGGTAATCATTAACATTTACGTTTGAAGAGGAATAATTTATTGTCCATAGAGCTGATTGCCCCGATGATAAAAGAACACCGATTTGAGTATAGTTGCCACCGAGCTTTGTTGTTTTTGAAGAATTTGTATAAAACTGACATTCAACATACCAGGGAGAAGTAACCTTTGAGCTCCCATTGTTTTTTACAGATCCTTTAGCAACTAATCTGCTGTTTCCAGCATCCAGATATGTTGTATCAACCTGGAAAAATAAGTTTGGAATTGTGCTATCTGAAGTTGAGCCAACTACTTGTTCACCCTCATCACAAGAGTAAAGTAGTAAGGCAACTATTATAAATATAAACAACTGTAAATATTTCATTTCGCCTCCAAAGCCTTTTTAATTTAATAATTATTGTTATCTCACAGCAATAATAACGTGTCAACTTGCTTTAATTGTCATGATATTGTCAAAAGAAAGTCAGGCTTATGTCAATAAGAATAGTGGTTAAGAATTTATAACTTCACAATAGTTTGTAAATTTATCGAATAGAATACTTTATTGTTTATTATTCTTTTATTTTACAAATTAAAATCAATATCCATTTTAATTATACATGAGTTAATAAGAAATTACAGGAATTAAAAATGAAAGAAATAAAAGCTATAATAAGACCAATTAAATTATTGGAAGTAATTGAAGCGCTGCAGAAAATTGAAGGATTACCCGGAGTTACAATTTCCGAAATTATCGGGTTTGGTAAAGGCAGAGCTAAAGAAGCAAATGACAAAATGCTTTATGAAAAAGTCGAGTTTGTTCCCCGTACAAAAATAGAAGTAGTTGTAGAAGATAAAATGGCTGAAGAGGTTGTTAATGCTATTCTGAAAAATGCCAGGACAAATAATCCGGGTGATGGTAAAATATTTATAACCACTGTTGATGATGTTGTAAAAATCAGAACAAATGAACGGGGCAAAACAGCGGTTTAATTATAGAAATATTCTTTTCGATTGATAAAAATCTTTGCGATCTCAGCGAAAAAGCTTAGATAACTTTGCGTGAATCATCTTCTTGGTTTCAACAAATGGACCTGCCTGTAATTGATAGAAATACACTCCGCTTGAAAGATTCTGACTTTCGTCAGAATGACTACGAAATAAAATACCCTTCGATCCGCCACTGGCGGATTCAGTGTGACGAGACTTTTAGTGTAATTCCCTTGTCACTCTGAGCTTGACGAAGAGTGACTAATAAGTTTATTATTTTATTTTTTTTGTCTCCGTAATAAAAGGTCATACTTCGACTCCGCTCAGTATGACATTGGATTTATCTTAACAAAATCATTTTCTTCGTCTGGCTGTAAGAACCTGCCTGAAGTTTATAGAAATATATTCCGCTTGCCAACTGATGACCGTTGACTGATGACTGAAATTCAACTTCATAATTTCCTGCGGGGCTGTATTCATTGACTAATATAGCAACTTCATTTCCAAGTACATCATAGATTTTCAGAGTTTGCCAACTGTCTATTGGAGACTGCCATCTGATTTTTGTGTTTGGGTTGAATGGATTGGGGTAATTCTGTTCAAGATGGAAATCAGATGGTATTTCGTTAAAACATATTATCATTTCTGGCAATGACCTCCTCCAGACACCACCATAACCAGTCCCCGCAAAAATATCTTTACCCGATATTGTAAGAGCATTAACACGAGTGTTTGTTAGGCCTTCATTGATCTGTGTCCAGCTTGTGCCGTTATTGGTTAAAAGAAAAACACCACTACCAGTAGCGGCAAAAATATTAGTGTCTAAAACAGCAAAAGCATTAACACGAGTGTTTGTTAAGCCTTCATTGACCTGCCTCCAACTTGTACCGTTATTTGTTGAAAGAAAAACACCACCTTCAAAAGTACTAACAAAAATATTAGTGCCTGATACTGCTAGCGAAAGAGTAAAATAGTCTGTAATACCGTTATTGACTTCTATCCAATTTGAACCGTTATCGGTTGAAAGAAAAACACCATAATAAGTACCAGCAAAAATATTAGTGCCTGAAATAACAAGAGACCTGATATGATAGTCTCTAAAGCCTTTATTGACTCTTGACCAGCTTGAGCCGTTATTGGTTGAAAGGAAAACACCACCATCAGTACCAGCAAAAATATTATTACCTAAAATAGCAAAAGCGTTGACCTGTCTGTTAGTCAAACCGTTATTGACTTGTGTCCAGCTTGAACCATTATTTGTTGAGAGGAAAACACCACCATTAGTACCAGCAAAAATATTTGTGTCTGAGACAGCAATAGAATTAATATTAGTGTTTTTCAAGCCATTATTGACTTTTACCCAGCTTGTGCCGTTATTTGTTGAAATAAAAACACCACCATTAGTACCAGCAAAGAGATTTGTACCTGAAATAGCAAAAGATTTGATATAAGTGTTAATCAAGCCGTTATTGATTTCTGTCCAGCTTGTACCGTTATTTGTTGAAAGGAAAACACCGCCAGTAGCAGTTCCAGCAAAAATATTTGTACCTGAAACCGCGAGAGACCAGATAATATCGTACGTCAAACCATTATTAACCTTTGTCCAGATTGTACCGTTGTTGGTTGAAAGGAAAACACCACCATTAGTACCAGCAAAAATATTTGTACCTGAAATACAAAGAGCGTGGACATCGGTGTTCGTCAAACCGTTATTGACTGCTGTCCAGCTTGTACCGTTATTTGTTGAAAGAAAAACACCACCGCCCCAAGTACCAGCAAAAATATTAATGCCTGAGACAGCAAGAGATCTGACATCCATACTCGTCAATCCGTTATTGATTTCTGTCCAGTTTGAGCCATTGTCCGTTGTTAAGAATACACCGCCATAAGTACCGGCAAAAATATTATTACCAGATAAAGTAAGAGAATAGACAATAGTATTTGTCAATCCATTATTTACTTTTGTCCAGTTTAATCCGTTATCTGTTGTTAGAAATACACCACCACCACCAGTGCCAGCAAAAATATTATTGCCTGAGACAGCAAAAGCATAGACATATCTGTCTGTCAAGCCGTTATTTACTTCCGTCCAACTTGTGCCGTTGTCTGTTGTTAGAAATACACCATCACCACCAGTGCCGGCAAAAATATTATTGCCTGAGACAGTAAGAGCATAGACATATCTATCTGTTAATCCGCTGTTAACTTCTGTCCAACTTGTACCGTTGTTTGTTGAAAGAAAAACACCATAATAAGTACCAGCAAAAATATTTGTGCCTGAAACAGCTAAAGTATAGACAGTACTCCCGTATGGTCCGTTGGTCTGTATCCACTGAGCAGGAGAAACTGAATGCATTATAAGAAGAAGGCTTGCACAATAAGCAAATTTCAGAAAGATGTTTTTCATAACCACAACAAAGAAATTAGGAGTTAATTATTATTTTTATTTTAAACCTGTTCTATGGGATTTTCTGTTTCTTCTTTCAAAATATCAACTGTATTTTAATTATAATAAGTAAGAATGTAAATACTTAAGTTATGATTCTCTTATTAATAAAATCTTAATGCTTCCAGATTTTACGATGTCCATTATTTGTACAGATATTATCCTCTCAAATTATTTAAAGTTTAGGTCATATGACCACAGGAGACTAAATTTATGTAACAAATTCAGAGGTCTCCTATGGATAAAATTCATAATAATGATGCTTACGGTCTTAAGCGTCTCG
>JAKIZM010000092.1 GCA_022708025.1 Bacteroidota bacterium
TTTTTCTTAACCTAAATATAACTTATCTTATTGTATATAAATATCTTATACCTTGTTGCTTCTAATGCCGGTCATTAGAATCTTTTGACTTAATGACAAATCTGGGATTAGTAATTTATAGTATGAAAAAAATAAAAGGTCTTTTCAGACTGATAAGATTTGAGCTTCCGCTCGCAGCGGCAATTTGTGTTGTGCTCGGTCAGCTTTTTGCACTTGGTTACTTTTCCTCGCTGCACTTAATCTTAAAAGCAGCTTTATCTGTTTTTCTTATATCAGCCTCAATACTTGTTTTAAATGATTACTTTGATATTGAAACCGATAAAATTAATGCACCTCAAAGACCAATACCTTCCGGAATCGTTACACCCAATGAGACACTGTTACTTGCATTTGTTTTATTAATTTCCGGTATCATTCTAAGCTTTGCAATCAGCATCGAAGCTTTATTATTCTCAATTGTTCTAACCGTTATCGGTTTATTATACAACAGAAAATTTAAGAAGCATGGTTTAGCCGGTAATCTTATGGTAAGTTTTTCAGTTGGAATGACTTTTATCTTTGGCGGCTTATCTGTTGGATTACCGTTAAATAAAGTCGTTCTGTTCTTTGCACTCATTGCGGCACTTGTTGATCTTGGTGAAGAAATAGCTGCTGATGCAATGGATGTTAAAGGTGATCTTCTGATTGATTCAAACTCAATTGCAATTAAATACGGAAAAGAAAAAGCCTTAAAGCTCAGTGCATCGATATTTGTTTTAGTAATTATATTAAGCTTAATACCGTTTTTGATAAATTGGTTTAACATGATATATCTTTTTCCGATTGCTGTAATGGATATCTTTATCGGATTTTCAACATATAATCTTTTTAAATCAAAAGATGAAAAAGGGCGTAAGTATATCCGGATGCTTTATCTTGGCGCAACTTTGGGACTGCTGATATTTTTATTTATGCGGTTAGCTGGAATATAGTTAACAGTTCTTTTCTTAAATTTCCTGCTGAAAAAATATTTTATCCTGTTTTTATGAATCCCTGGAAAGGATTAAAAGATCTACCGCACGATATGTGGGCGTTGTTTTTTACTTCGCTCATAAACCGATCCGGAACAATGGTAATTCCGTTCCTTGCTCTTTATCTTACAAAAAAAATCGGAGTAACACCTGCTGAAGCAGGTACCGCTTTGCTTGTATATGGCGCTGCTGCATTTATTGCCGCTCCGTTAACAGGAAAGCTTTCCGATAAGATCGGCTCGGTTAAGATAATGAAGTTTTCTTTGTATGGTTCCGGTTTGTTCTTTTTTGCATATTCATTTATAACAGATTATAACTGGATACTTGTTGCAACATTTTTTCTTGCAGCAATTAACGAATCTTTTCGTCCTGCAAACCTTTCTTTAATTACAGAAATTGTAACTCCGCCTCAGCGCAGAATAGCTTTTGCATTAAACCGTTTGGCTATAAATGCGGGAATGAGTATTGGTCCTGTAATCGGCGGCTTTTTAACATTGATTGATTATCATTATTTATTTTATGCAAATACATTTGCTTCAATTGCCGCAGGAGTTTATTTCAGTTCTGTTAAATGGTCTTCGTTGTCATCAGAAACTGAAGAAGATCTTTTTGAACAGAAGCCTGTTGTAGAATTTGCAATACTAAAGGATAAATATTTTTTATTCTTCCTTTTTGCGATTGTTCCGGCAAATCTTGTTTTCTTTCAGCATCTCGGCGCACTTCCGCTTTACATAGTAAACGATCTAAACTATACCACCGCTGCATTCGGATTGTTCGGTTCGATAAATACTGTCTTAATTATAATTGCAGAAGTTCCGCTTAATAATATGATGAATGATACGCCATACAAAAAATCTTTAATGCTTGGCGCATTGCTTGCAGGTTTGGGTTTTGGCGGATTCGCAATTGCTACAGATACTTTTCAGATAATAATTGCTATTATTGTATTCACTTTTGGAGAAATGATTTTTTTTCCAACAACTGCGGCTTATACATCGGAAATTGCACCATTACACCAGCGCGGCGAATATATGGGATATTTTCAGATGACATTTAGTTTTGCTTTTTCAGCCGGTCCCTGGCTGGGAACTGTTGTTTATGATAAATACGGAGCCTCAATATTATGGGGCGGTGCATTTATTTTTGGTTTAATAACAGCATTGTTAATGATTTTTATAAAAGAAAAAGATTTAATGAATGGAAACAGACCTGAATAAAATTATCAATCAGCTTAAAAAAGATTTTATCACCAACATCAGCGTGATTGGTTTTCTTGAAAACAATGAAATTACCGAAATCATAGAGCTTAACAATTCATATCTTATCAAAGGTTTAAGCGATGTTGAATGGACTTACATTGTTTGTAATAATCCCGATGAGTTGAAAGCCCTTTTAGAAAAATCAGTAAGCAGCAATTACTTCGCTTCTGTCGAAAACTGGATGATTCCGATTATAACAGAAAAGAGAAAAGCGGAATGGATATTAACCACAATGCGTTATTATCTGCCGGATGATGTAAAAGTGCCGGAGAATAAAAAAGAAGTTATTCCGTTAACCACAGATCATATCGGATATATTATTTCCCAATCAAACTATAAGCAATTTTTATCTCCTGCTTATGTTGAAGAAAGAATTAACAAATCAATAAGTGCTGCTATTATAAAAAAAGATAAACTTATTGCCTGGGGTTTAACACACGATGATGGAGCATTAGGCTCACTTCATGTTCTTGATGAATACAGAAAAAAAGGTTATGGAAAGGAAATTCTTATCTCGCTCATTCATCAAAACAGGAAACTTGGTAAAATATCTTTTGCACAGATTGAAGAAAAAAATCAAAAAGCTATTAACCTTATTGAAAAATTAGGTTTTGTAAGGGACAGACAGATAAGCTGGATAAAGCTAGAACAATAATTTTTTGTCTAAACCTTTCGTAATTTTGAACAGTAAATTAATAATTGGTCATAAAATGAATTTAAAAGAATTACTCAACACACAAAGTTCAGAAATACTGGAAAACGCTCTACGGACATTAAACTGCGCATATCTTAAATCTTATTCCAAATCCTCTGAAAGCGAAAATAAAAACAGACTGCTTAATCTTCTAACGCTAACTCAGCAATGTGTAAGTGAAAAGTCACTTTTACCAATGAAAGAATATTCAGCACAAATAGCAAAGGAAAGATTTGAGGCGGGATTCGGTTTGCACGAAGTTCATACAGCTTTTAACGCATTGGAAGAAGAAATCTGGAACAGGATTACAAAAAATATTGCCCCGGAAAATCTTGGCGAAGCTTTAGGATTAATCAGCACAGTGCTTGGCGCCGGGAAAGAAGAACTGGCATTAACCTATGTTTCGCTTGCAAGCAAATCTAAAACACAGACATTAAATCTTAAAGAGCTTTTCGGCAGAAACTAAACTATTTATTGTCCTGAAAACTGTTGAAGTGGGATTATTTTTTTTATCAGGCACTTATAAACTAAGTTTTACAGAATTATTTTAACACCAAAGTATCTGGACCCGATACTTTATTAACATGACATCTGCATCTATCCGTATTAAATAAATACTCCGCTTGTGCAATTCGTTCTCCGTCCGTTGCTGAAAAGAATACTTTTTCTGCCCTTTCTGTAAATTCAAACATATTAATAAATGAATCATCTAAAACAACATAAACTCCCGGATTAAAAATGTATCCTGGCTGATTTACATCTAATTTATTACCGTTTTTATCCTTAATTGAGACTGTTAATGAATCAACCGGAACCCCAAGTGTATCTACAACTGTAACTGTATAATAGCAGAACTCATCAGTACACAAACAATTATCATCTAAAACCGAGCAGGAGACAGAGGTTAGTAATATTAAAAATATAAATATTCCGGTTTTCATAAAGGAGTTATAAACCAATTGATTATACTTCAATTTAAATTCTTATAAAACTTAATCTTATTTTTGCACATAATCCACAAACAAATTTTAACAAATTTTTGAGAGTATCATGCTTGACAACACCGGAAAAAAAATAAAGCATCAAACCAAAAAACAGTTGAGAAAAGTAACCAGATTATTTAAAAACAAACCAAAAAATATCGGACTTGCGCCCGGTTCATTGGTTTATGTGGGTGATAAAGAAAAGCAGCCGGTTACAATTACTCTCTTTTCTTATAAAGATGAGCAGTTTGCTGAACAAAAAATTTCACAAACAGATGAATTATTTAATTACAAAGAATCTGATACTATAAACTGGATAAACATTGACGGCGTACATAATATTGAGATTCTTGAAAGGTTTGGTAAAAACTTTAATATCCATCCATTAACCCTTGAAGATATTTTAAATACAAATCAAAGACCAAAAGTGGATGAGTATCCAAATTATCTTTATATAGTTTTGAGAATGTTCTTTCTGGATGAAAGAGATAAGTTGTTAAAGAATGAACAGGTGAGTTTAATACTGACAAAAAATTATCTTATAACATTTCTTGAAAGCCCGGGAGATGTATTTGATCCCGTGAGAGAAAGAATCAAAAAAAGCAATACACTAATGCGTAAAAGCGGAACTGATTATCTTGCTTATGCTTTAATTGATGCTATTGTTGACAGCTATTTTCACATATTAGAAAAACTTGGCGAAGAAGTTGAAACGCTTGAAGATAATATTGTTTTGAATCCCGCTAAAAACGATATCCAGTCTATACATTTACTAAGAAGGGAAATGCTGCTGCTTCGCCGTGCTATCTGGCCGTTAAGAGAAGTTATTTCCTCTTTACAAAGAAATGAAAATGAATTTTTCGATCAGAAAATACGCGTTTATCTGCGTGATGTTTATGACCATACAATTCAGGTTATTGATACAATAGAATCCTACCGCGATATGATTGTGGGCATGCTCGATACTTATCTTTCTAGCACCAGCAACAAACTAAATGAAGTAATGAAGGTGCTTACTGTTATTTCAACTATGTTTATTCCTCTTACATTTATTTCGGGTGTTTTCGGAATGAATTTTAAAAATTTTCCCGAACTTGAATTTGGCTGGATGTATCCCTGGGGTTTCTGGGCTTTTACAATATTCATTATAATCGGTATGACTCTCTTCTTTAAATATAAAAAATGGTTTTAAACGTTTTTATATGTGTGCTTTGACAAGCGCTCGATAAAATACTTGCTATTGGTCTGAAAAAGTTTATCTTATAATCAAGCTAAAATTCAAAAAAGTTAAATAACAAATTCTGAGGGTTCCAAAATCTGTAAATTGAAAGAAATTTTATTTCTTAAATCTTATGCTTTGTAGTTTCACTATTATTTAAAATGTAATTCTGAACTTATTTACGAATGTAGAAAATAAATATCTGAACTGTTGATTATTAAAAGGAGTTACGATGGAAAGATACCAAATAGTAATAGCCGGAAATGGCGAACCTGCTTTAGTCTGCACTTTATCAGCCAGAAATACCTATACAGATAAAAGTATTGCTATTATCAAAACGGATAAAAAGAATACTATTATTGAGGAAATATTAACCCCTATTACAGGTACATTTAATAATATGTTTAACATCTTTTATGATGATATTGCCTCAAGAGATCAGAACAAGATTATTCTGAACAGCGGAAGAATTATAGAATTTGAAAAATTAGTTCTTGCCAGCGGATCGCGTGCAATTGAGCCGCCGATTGAAGGAATAAGAAAAGAAGGGGTAATTCTTATTAATAAAGATGTAGAGCTGATCAGGAAGGCAAAAAAAGATGCTGTTGATGCCGAACATATTGTGGTTTATGGCGGGGGTTATATTGGAGTAGAGCTTTGCGATGAGCTTTTAAGATTAGGAAAAAAGGTTACTATTATTGAAAGATCAAAAAGATTAATGCCGTCTTCTTTTGATGCTGAAACAAGCTTTAAAATAAAAGAAGTTATAGAAAATCTTGGCGGTCGTGTTATACTCGATTCCAAGATTAGGCAGATTATCGGTCTTGATGCCGTTACGGGTATTAAGCTAAGCTCTGATGAGATAATTGATTGTGATTTTCTAATGATCTGTGTCGGCTCAAGACCCAATGTTGAGACTGCCGAAAGACTGGGAATTATTTATGATCGGGACAGGGGAATACTTATCGACGAATATTTCAGAACATCTGATAAAAATATTTATGCTGTGGGTGATTGTGCTGCAAAACGTGATTTTTTTACCAGTGATTTATCAAATGTTTTAACTTATTCTTCTAAAATGGAGGAAGCAAAACTGCTTGGCTCCAACTTATACTCGGTAATATTTAATCGCGGAAAAATGATCAGCTATCTTTCTGAAAAAACCAATATCAAAACAAGAATTAAAAACGAACTTAAAAAACTGGAGATGAGTGATGCCTCAAAAAGTTATTTTCATTTGCCAGGATTGCAAAAGTGAGTGGGATGCAGATGAGAAATCTAAATCAAAAGTCTGCAAATTTTGTGGAAGCATAAAGGTTTATAAAAGTTTTAAACATCAGCGTGCTGCTAAAAAAAGCAGAAGCAAGGAAAGGTGGTCTTACAAAACAAGATAAAAAAACGTTGAAACCGTTACAAAAACTGTTTTTAGTTCTGTTAAGCCACAACTGAAGTTGTGGGTTAATGATAAAAAATTAAGAGTCTCAAACGTTTTACCTGTACGCCTCTGGCGTAACGGTTTACAACAAGAAGCGGTCAGCTTAAGTAAATAATTTACTTTTTAGTTTTTTCGTTTACCTGCCTATATTTGTCTAAGACAACATTAAATTTTAATATTAATTTTTATCATTACTTGCGGAACGTACTTAATGGCAAATTCTAAAAGACCATCCTGGGACGAATATTTTTTAAAACTTGCAATGCTCGCTTCTGAAAGGGCAACCTGTCCGAGAATGCACTGCGGATGTGTGCTTGTTAAAGACAGATTTGTTCTTTCAACCGGCTACAATGGCTCGCTGCCCGGTCAGCCCCACTGCGAAGATGTAGGCTGCCTGATTGTTGATAATCATTGTGTGCGCACAAATCATGCTGAAATAAACGCTCTGGTTCAGGCAACAAGACACGGAGTAAATGTGTTTGGTGCAACCGCCTATATTACAAATATGTCCTGCACAACCTGCGCTAAAGCATTAATAGCAGCAGGAATAAAACGTGTTGTTGTGTTTTCAGATTTTCACGATACTCTTGCAACACAATTTTATTCTGATGCCGGAGTTGAAATTGTAAAAATGAATATGCCGGATACACAAATTCATTACGATCTGAAAAATTATTCTTCGGCTAAGAAGACGGAAAAATCGTTATAAGTCTTAAATACAATTATGAAACTTCTGAAAGATTGGGTTTGTTATTCATAGTTTGATCTGAAATTTAATTTATAATGCCGGATCAGATAATTAACGCTTAAGTCAGAAAACATTATTACAAGATCAGATTTTCAGCGGCTTATGATATTAACTTACATCATACTATAAGTTTATGTATTCATCAACATGTCCAAATTGCAGTGAGAAATCCGATCCTGAAATTCAATACTGTCCGGTTTGCGGAGCAGCAAAATCAGAATTAGTTACAGAGGGCAGCATATTTAAAGATATTAATGATAAGCTTGTAGAAAAGTTAAGCTTTCTGGATTATCCCCAATTATATGCAACGGTTATAACAAGATTAGCTTTAATGCTGATTGTAATATTTGTTATACCTGATTTTATATCTAAAAGCGAATTTTTCTGGATGGTGATAGGAATATTTTCTGTTTATGGTTTGATTAAAGAAGTTGCTAAAATCTATAAGAAATTTATTATAGTTTATAAAATATGCCGCACATTATTATTTGCTTATTTTGGTGCAGGATTCGGAAATATAATTGCACACTCCGGCAGAATGGCTCATTACCGTTTTAGCTATTACTTTAATATAAATTTTTTATACGAACAGTTATTGAATGGTAATAAAATGATAGTGGTCGGCATGATTGGGGGAATCGGGATAATGATATTGTATTATAAGCTTGGTAAGCAGCTCGAGTTCAAAAAATAATCAAAATCTTTTCGGATTTTAAATCAGCGATTACTTTTTTGAAAAGAGCTTTTTAATTGAAAACACTTTATCAAAAAACAGAGATTCTTTGCTCAGGAAAATAGATTTGTTTGCTCCTTTCGGAAAATAATACCATCGTATTTTTCCATAAGCGTTGGAACATTTTTTTGTATGATCTATCATATACTTAACAGGATCTGAATGATTGTTATTGATCAGGTATAATTCAATTTCTTCAAGTACTTCAGCAAAGATTTTCTTTAACAATTCGATATCATCATTAATATTCAGCAAAAACTCAACTATAAATGTTTTATAATCAGAAATTCCGATTCTTGCAACGGGTCTGGATAAATAACCATATTTAAGTTCAAAGTAACGATTTGATAAATCCACTTTGCCGGGCTGCCACTGCCAGTGATCTTTTGTCATTTTGTTGATCAATAGTTTTATTATAAACTTTTCAAAAATAATGTAAAAACCTTTACAAAAAAGATGTTTATGACTTTAACAAAAAACTTTTTTACCAATACAATTACCTTTGACTTGAATATAGCTGTTTATTTTGCATTATTTGGTTAGCATAAAAAGTGCATCTTTTATTTTGTACAGAGGGATTGAAAATGAGTACAATAAAAATTTTCTTCGCGGGTAAATATTACAGCATTTACAGAATTAGTTTGGGAATTTTTCCTTTGCAATGCTGTTTTAATCCTGAATTGTTTATTTTGTAAATAGACAATTAACATTTAAATCTGTACTATAAGACCAGAGAAATAAATTATATTGAAACCAAATCAAAGGTAAGGCTATGAA
>JAKIZM010000093.1 GCA_022708025.1 Bacteroidota bacterium
TAAAAACGGATCAAATGAATTTTGTTTTAACCAGCTATAATAAAGTGAATCATTAGCATAAGGATCAGTCCAGGGGACTAATTTAAGTGATTTCTGAGCGTGTGATAAAAATTTTATATTAACATAATATCCTTTATGTATTATTAATGAAAGTGTTGAAGAATCCCATTGTAAAGTATCATTTTCATAAGTACCGTTAATCCTTGGTATTGCTTCCAAGCCTATTATTGCATTTATAGCCGAGCTCTCGTTGTTTTTAACAGTTGTTTTTACTATAAGATAAGCATCGTTATTCCATCCGTAAATATTGTAGCTTACGCTGACATTTGGGGGTAGATTGGAATATGTGTTGTTGATTGTTGATGTTACTTCAAAATCACTTAATAGTGGTGAAGCAACTGTTGCTGCAGGAATTTCGGAATTCTGATCTTCATTATAATCAAACACTGCTGAAGAACTTACACCGACTAAAATTGATATTCTTTCCATTTGTCTGGTTGACAAATTATCTGAGAAAACTCTTTGCCGTCCTCCGTTACTTTGATTAACACCAATTGCGCCGGTAAAGAAACTTTGCGCAAAGAAATCAGTTGCGAAAACAAAAAATGTTAAACTAACTGTAAAAAGTATAAATAGTCTTTTCATAGCACGCTCCTTTGTTTAATGATTTTGAAAATGTTTAATATTAAATGAACCAGATTTTTACTCTTATTGTAACGTAATTAAAAAGTTTTTATTAATCAATATTCATACAGATTATTTTTATTGTTTGTTTTAACTCATAATAAAGAGCCGTCCCAATCTTAACTAATTTGAGACGGCTGTGAATAAAATTATATAACTAATCGATTTTTAACATTTGATACTATTTCATCAGCAGCATTTTTTTAGTTTGAGTGAAATTACCCGTGTTAATCATATAATAATAAATTCCACTAGGCAATCCTGTTGCATCAAAGTCAATCTGATGATATCCTTGTTCCTGTAATTCATTTACAAGAACTGCTACCTTTTCTCCCAAAGAATTATAAACAGCTAAATTAACATTTGATTTTTCTTTAAGTATATAGCCTATTGTAGTCGATGGATTGAATGGATTTGGATAGTTTTGGTCAAGTTCATATTTATCAAGACTTCCAACAGATACATTGATTACTTCAGAATATTCAAACTCTCCGTTAAAATCAATCTGTTTTAATCTGTATGAATAATTTCCCTGAGTTAAATTATTATCAACATATTTATAATCTGTTTTATTGGTTGTTGTGCCATTTCCATTCACAAAAGCAATGGTCCTAAAATCTTCATTATCCTGTTTTCTTTGGATCTCAAATCCTGAGTTATTTGTTTCAGTAGCGGTTGACCAGTTTAGCTGAACCATATTTCCTGAAACAACAGCATTGAATGAAATCAGTTCCACTGGAATGAAACCACCTGAACCAACCCAGCTTGTTGCCTGATAATTCATAGAATTACCGCCTTCATTTCCACCACCAAAGAAAAGTTTATTTTCTCCAGGTAAAAAGAATCCAAGTGAAAGCCCGCGGATTGCAGGTGTATCACTGTCGTATGTCCACGTATCAGTGCTTATGTTATAATAAAATATTTTTGGGTTTGTTGGATAAGTTGAATATCCGCCTCCTGATCCTACAAGGACTATTTTATCTCCGACAAGTGTTGTAGACCATTTACAGAAATTTACATCTTCTGGCAGTGATGCAATCGGGCTCCAGGTATTAGTAGCAATTTCATATTTTTCACACTGCTTTTGATCAGCGCCGGTTGGTACCAATCCGCCGATTAAATATAAAAATCCGTTATAGTAAACTAATCCCGGATATCTTTTAATTAATGTTGTTGGAGTTAGCATTGTCCAGTTATTTCCGGAGATACTATATTTCCACAAAAAGGAAGTGCCCGGTGTACTATAATCAGAACTATGAGCATAAATATCATCTCCACCAGTCCAAACAATTGCATTTTGTGCATTCATAATACTGGTTGGTCCGGCTAATAAAACTGTCCAGGTTCCGGTCCCATTTCCATCTGGTGTAAATTTTTCAAAAACATTTACAGCTCCGGTGCCTGAGATTTTATAAAGTTCATTGTTTGCCACACAAAATCCTGCGTTGTATGCCGGAGTAGTACTGCCGGTTGATGTGCTCCATGTATTGGTAGTAATATTGTAAGCAGCAGCCATTTGAGAATTTGACTGACCTCCGAAAACGTAAATATAATTATTAATTACACCTCCAATTGAACGTCCGAAAGGATTAGGTGCTATTGCAATGCTTTCCCATCCTAGAAAGCTTTCTAAATTTGGGCTGATTGATTCAACTATACTGTTGGCATCTCCGTATTCTTCCAGATAACGTTGAGAGTTACTTTCCTGAGAATATAAGAATAACGAAAGAGAAAAAAATAGAACTGTGTAAGAAAAGAATTTAAGCATAAATCCTCCTTATGAAAGGTAAGTTATTTTTAAACCAACTTTTGATTGGTACTGATTATAATATTTAGTTCTGATAAAAAGCTAAATTACTAATCATACAGGTGTTAATATAAAAAAAATAACTAAAGAAGCAACTTAAACATCAGTTCTTAAATGAATTTCCATTGAATCTTGAATCACAAGGTGGGTAAAATATTATAAAACTAATCTCAATGTTTTTCGGATATTACTTTGAAGAGGAAGTAATATATCTGATAATTTATATTTTTTTAAAATAATGCAAAAGAGATTGTTTTATCGAATATTGAAAGATAATCTTCCGGAACCTGCCTTGCTATCAAGCAGGCAAGTCCGGAATTAAATTAATAATAAGTAATATATTATTATCTGGATAATCTGGTTGGTCCTGCTGCTTTTACTTCATCAGAACAACCATCAGCAAAAAGTTTAAAGTTTTCAATAAATCTTGCAGCAAGTGCATCATATTTTTTCCAATACTCATCTTTATTGCCCCAGGAGTTTGATGGTTCTAAAACATCTTCAGGAACATCAGGACAAGTTAACGGAACTTCGAATCCAAATAGTTTATCTTTTCTGAATTTCACTTTTTCAAGTTTACCTTCAAGTGCTGCATTTAAAAGATTTCTTGTATGCCTTATACTAATTCTTTTACCGACACCAAATCTTCCGCCGACCCATCCGGTGTTTACAAGCCATACATTTGCGTTATGCTTTAACATTCTTTCTTTAAGCATTGCAGCATACTCAAATGGATGACGAACCATAAATGGTGCACCAAAGCATGCAGAAAAAGTTATCTGAGGTTCAACACCCAGCCCGATTTCTGTTCCTGCAATTTTAGATGTGTAACCACTTATAAAATGATACTGAGCCTGTGCAGGATTCAACTTTGCAATTGGCGGTAAAACACCCGATGCATCACAGGTTAAGAAAATAATATTTTTCGGATGAGTTCTTACATAACCATCAGGAACAACATTAGGAATAAACTCTAATGGATAAGAGCATCTTGTATTTTCAGTAATCTGATCATCATCAAGATCAATGTATCTGCTTACAGGATCGTAAACAACATTTTCCAGGATTGTTCCGAATCTTCTTGTTGTTGCATAAATCTCAGGTTCGTGCTCTGCTGATAAGCGAATTACTTTTGCATAACATCCGCCTTCAAAATTAAATACACCTTGTGAACTCCAGCCGTGTTCATCATCGCCAATTAATTTTCTTTTCGGATCTGCTGATAGAGTTGTTTTACCGGTTCCACTTAATCCAAAGAACAATGCAACATCGCCATCTTTACCAACATTGGCTGAGCAATGCATTGGCAGAACATCTTCAAATGTCAGTAAGAAGTTAAGAAGTGTAAATACAGATTTTTTTATCTCGCCGCCGTAAAGGCTGTTTGCAATAATTGCCATACGTTGTTCAAAGTTCAGGATTATTCCTGTTTCAGTTCTTGTTCCGTCAATAGCAGGATCAACTTTGAAACCGGAAAGTGTAAGAACGGTAAAATCAGGAACGAATTTTTTCAACTCATCTCTGTTGTTTGTTGTAATAAACATATTTCTTGCAAATAAACTGTGCCATGCTTTTTCAGTGATAATTCTTATTGGCATTCTGTAATCAGGATCAGCACCAACGTAACAATCCTGTACAAATAATTCTTCGCCCTGAAGATAAGACTGAACTCTGCCCATCAGCTGATTGAATTTTTCTGAACTGAATGGGCGGTTGTAAACTCCCCACCAGATTTTATTGTTAGTACTTGCTTCCTGAACAATAAATTTATCCGATGCAGCGCGGGCAGTATGTTTTCCGGTATTTACTACCAAAGGTCCATGTTTAGAAATTTTTCCTTCGTTTCTGAAGATAGCTTCTTCATATAAAGCTTCATCGGGTAAATTCCAGAATACGCGATCAAGATCAGTAAATCCCTGATTCTTTAATCTGTAATCTGATGCAAGCTCTAAGGCTTGTTTTGTTGCAGGTGTATTGAATTCTAAATATTTGCTCATGCCCAATCCCTCACTAATTTTCTATCACCAATGTAAAGTTCATTTGGTGAATTAGGATCTAAAGCCCATTTCATTCTTTCAATTCCTTCCTGTATATCTTTTATTGTACCGCAATAGCTTAATCTTAAATATCCATCAAGACCGAACTCTTTTCCGGGCACAGTTAAAACCTGAACTTTATCAATCAGGAATTCAGATAGTTTGTTTGAATCTTTCATGTAAGCGCTGAAATCAGCAAAGCAATAAAATGTTCCGTCAGGTTTGTGGACTTTAACTCCTTCAAATGATTTTAAGAGATCTATCATAACATTTCTGTTATTCTCTAAAGTTGTCCGTAAACTTTCCACACCTGATTGTATTCCATTTATTGCTCCGACTGCTGCTTTTTGCAATAGAACAGATGGTCCTGAAGTCTGATGCCCCTGAATGTTCGCCATTGCTTCAATAACTTTTTTATTTCCAACAGCCCAGCCGATTCTGTAACCTGTCATTGCATACTGTTTAGAAACTCCGTTGATTACAATAATCTTGGAATTTTCATCAAGATTTTTTGCAAACTTGTAAACGTTGATCCGCTTCCTTCCATCAAATATCAAACGATGATAAATATCATCCATAATCAGCCAGATATCTTTTTTCTTACAGAACTCAACTACTTCCGCAATAAAATCTGCGCTGTACATAGCACCGGTTGGATTGTTCGGACTGTTTATAATAATTGCTTTAGTATAAGATCCAACTCTGCTGGTAATATCGTTGATATCAGGATAAAATGTTCCATCTTCAGGTAAAGCTGCTACAGGTATTGCACCAATCAATCTTGCCATATCAGGATAGCTAACCCAATACGGTGCAGGGAATAATACTTCTTCCTGCGGATTTAATATTGCCTGAAGTGCTACCATAATTGCCTGCTTTGCACCGCTTGAAGCGATAACATTTTCTGGTTTTACTTTTCTCTCATAAAACTCTTCGGTATAACGGATCACCGCTTGTTTTAATGCCGGAATACCATCAGCAGGAGCGTATCTTACTTCTCCGGTATTTACGTGTGCAATAGTTGCCAGCATTGCATCCATTGGTGCTTTACTTTTTGGTTCACCTCCACCAAGGTGAATTACAGGATCTCCTTTTTCTTTCAGGATTGCAAATTTTTCATTTAGCTTTAAAGTTGGTGAAGCTTTAATAGACTTTGCGATAAGACTGAGACTCATACAAGAACCTCTGATTGTTTAAATAATATTGATTAAAAATTAACTCTGCTAAATTATTTGTGATGCGTAAGAGAAACAAGAATTTATATTGAATTTTGAAAAAATAGTTTTCTGGTAAGTAATGTTTATAAGCTTCAGTTTCGATAATTTTGATATATAAATTGGTAAAAATATTGAATTCACTAATTCTTAAATTCCTGTCGATAACTTTTCTGTTTAACTGTTTTTCTTACACTCAAAATCCGGATAAACAAATTTATCTGTCTATTAATCCGTTAATTACTTTTAGTTCCAATGATTTTGAAGATTTTTGGAATTCTGATGTAGGCTTATTAAGTGAATTCCGCTTTGATCATGCAATTGGTCAATTAGGTGCCGGATTAAGTATAATGAAATTCAATAGCAAAAATGATTTAATTCCTGGTTTCTATGGCGTGGATTATTATTTTCTTTATCGGAAACATTTTGAATTGTTTTCAGATTTTAATCTAATGTTAGGGCTCGATATTGGTATTTACGAATTTCGATTTGAAGATAAAGACTATTTTGAAAGCACTGGTGAAAAAAATGAAAGAGAATTTTCTGTAAAGCTTGTTTCAGGGTTTAGTTTTAATATAAGTGAATCCTGGAGTTCAGAGTTAGGAATAGGTTACAGTTTCATTTATACTAAAAAGAGAATTGAGTTAACAACTTTTCGGATTGGTTTGGTTAAATCATTTACTGCACCGTCCTGGCTTCAGGAGTTTCTTGAATGAAAAACAGCTTTCAAATTTGCATAGTTATATTTCTATTTTCTTTTTGTTCAAGTTATTCTCAATCATCCGGGGAAATTATTTTAAGTAGAAATGATGTGAAATTTTTGTCAATACGTACTCTTTCAGATATTTATGCAATTCTGCCCCAAATAGATCTGTATACTCTTGATGGATATCGGCATACTTTGCTGATGAATAATATTTTAAAGAATAAACCGTCAGATGTTTTAATACTTATAAATGGAGTTAAAACGAATTTCGGATTTTTAGATAAAGTTAATCTAAGCCAGTTTCCGGTAAATCATGAGTTAATTGATTCCATTATAGTAAAATATTATCCTTCAAATTATTCAGGAGAATATTCATCAGGAGTTTTAATAGATATTATTACAAAGACACCACCGGAGGATATTTCTTTACTTTTTAATTATTCAACTGGAAACGAAGTCGGCGATCCAGGACCTTACCGATATACAAAATACTTCAGTGATAATGTTGACCAATTTGGTCCGACCTTTTCATTTACATCGAGTTATGGGACTAAAGATTTTAATCTTATTTTCAATTTTATTGATCAGGTTTCTCCGGCAACTGATCCGGCAATTTTGAAACGGACAACTAATTTTAATTTTCAAAATTATCAGGTACGATATTCAGGATTGTCTGTTAATTCATCAGTCAAAACAGATTTCAGCAGACACAATTTATTTTTAGCATTTACAAAAACCGGGCAGCCGTTATTAGGTAATATTTATGGGGCTGATTTATATTTTGATGATAATTTAAGTACTGAAATCCCGTATGAAAAGGAAAGTTTTTATATTGTTTCTGGTAATGGTATTTATTTAAACAATAAGGATAAATTAGTTTTTGATATCAGCTTTAAGCACTCTGACTCAAAGCAGTCAAAACTTTCTAATGATTTCAGCTTCAGATTCATAGATATGTTTGTAAATACTAAGATTGGTTTTGCATCATCGTTAGGATTGATTAAATACTTTTCAGGATTCTCTTACGATTATCAGGGGTTAAATAACAATAATGAAAGTTCAGTTTATCGAAGAGATATATATTCTTTTTTTACAACATTGGATTTTATCACTTCAAAAAATCTGACAAACAAAATTGATTTTAATTTTAGAGGTGAAAAAAGAACATCCGGATTTTCTGCCGGTGTTTCTAACATATTTCAAACAGATAAGCAAAATCTTTTTAAGCTTTCTTTCTCTATCAGTAATCTCAGCCACTTTGATAACTCATTTAATTTCAGAACAAATAATTTTCTTACATCAGTTCAAAATGATACTATCGTAAATTATTCTAAAACTAAAGACAATTTATATTATTTAATAAACTTTGATTATACATACAGACCTGATATAAATACACCAATTAACTCCGGTGTCACTTATTTTTATGAAAAAGGTCTGAACTATGTGCTTAATGATTTTGTCTATGATGATCAGAAGGGAATAATAGAAAATAAAAATCAGGAGCTTTTTACCGAAATTGACGGAAGTCGTGGGGAATTTTACTTGAATGTGAAGCACAAATTTTTTCAGGATTTCGAAAACAGGTTTTACTATCGTTACAGTTCTTATTTAGATGGTACCGAAATTTATAATAATATAATTAAAAAGATACCGAAACATAAAATATCTTATACAATATTTTATAAGCCATTTATTGATTTATATAGTTCTGTGATAATTACATATTTATCATCTACTGAATGGGTTGAATACAGAAATGTTGAATCTGCTGATAATGATTTGTACAAAAATAAATTATCAAATGTTTTCTTAGTTGATTGTTCAATAACAAAATATCTCTGGAAAGAAAGAATTAAAGTTACTGCTGCTATTATGAATATATTAAACCCAGATTTGTCATTAAGTCAAAAGATTCTAATGACCGGCATTAGAAGAAACAAGGTATAAGATATTTATATACAATAAGATAAGTTATATTTGGGGTAAGAGAAAGTAAGAAGAATTGTTGTAAGAAAAACATACAAAAAGATGGAACTAAAAATAGAATTTACAGACAAAGAAATCACACCTTGGGGAGGAATGATATTAATGAAAAAGCTAATAGAAAAGTCAAAGATAAATGAGCTATTAGCAAGCCTGCCAC